>CAVJDC010000008.1:16113-18527 GCA_963648085.1 Anaerovoracaceae bacterium | reverse complement strand
AAATATTGCAGCCTCAACTACAAGAGAACCTTTTTTTTCTCTATTTTTTTGACACGATTGCTGTACTTTTTTCTTTATATTTTTTTGACACGATTGCTGTACTTTTTTCTTTATATTTTTTTGACACATTTGCTGCGCTTTTTTCTTTATATTCTTTTCACCCTCTATAAATGCCACTATGTATCCTATGCCTGCCTCCCCCTTTTACTAATATTTATTTAGCATTTTTACAGAGAAAGTCCCATTCCCAATCCCCGAATAAATGCTTTTTTTCTGAAGCTTTACATCTGCTACGAAACCGCAAAAAAGATTTCCCAATATAAAATCACTTCTTTCCGTACCCTTCAAATTTATCTGGATCAGATCCATCATTCTCCTCACCTTCGTCTCGGTCTTTTCGGTAAGCAGCAAGAGCTCAAGATATCGTTCGTATTCGAATCCAGATGTGGAGTCATTCTCTATCATGGCTCCACTAAAGCTTCCATTTACAATACTTTCTATAGAAACCTTCCATGTAGCAGCAGTTTTAACAAATGGGATCCGATTTCCTGCTTCCAGATTTTTTATATCATTTGAAGCCTCTGCAGCACTCCATGCTGCTATGATGAGAACCTGCGTCAAAGGTGCAAACGGACCTGGTGTAATACTTTGAGCAGTTGCTAATGTCTGGGCTGCCTTCGCCGAATCTGAATAAAGATATGCCATATTCATGGCACTCCTTAAAAGATACAATGTACGCTTTGCACGCTTGTAATTTTCGAAATCACTATAGTCGCCATACAAAATATACTCCATCTCATTTCTAAAGAAGCTTCCATCATTCTTTTCGTCTGTATGCTCACTAAAAAAACATCTGATATACTCATCAATATATATTTCTTCAGATATCGACCCTGCAGCATCAAATCCTGTAATCTTTGATATCGCTGACACAGCCCCAGAAAATGCACCATTTGATTTATATCCTGCACTGACAGAAGGCAGCGGCCCAGTGATTTTTTCATTCTTTAAAGTATTATCGTTTTCTTCATTTTCATCTTCTATATCATCATCAGCCCTTTTTCTTACATTTTTTAGAGTACTATGTACATTTTCTATTTCGATAAAAGAGCTGTCATCTTCAGTGTCTTCAGTTTCCTCAGCCTCTTTCTTGGCAATTTCCATGGATTTTTCAAGCCTCTTTTTTCGTTTGTCGCTGTCAGACAGCATGCCTATGGCACTTTTACCCGACTGAAACATTCCATAAAAGGACGAAATTGAATCTGTAAATACCCTGTATTGCATAATATCCTTTATCTGTTTTAGAAAAGTTTCTGTGTCGTTGAGACAATATCCTGATTTTTCTGTTTTTACGTCTTTTACAGAGCACTTAGTCAGCCGAAAAGATTCTATTTCGCCCTCTGTAAGCTGTCTTATCATTTCAGCCATCTTACTTTCATCATATTCAAATCCAAATAATCCATATCTGTCTTTAAGTGCTTTGTCATAACCAGCAAGCACTGACCTGCACGCATTTTCCACTGCACACTCTGATACGGATACGGCGGCACTTCTCAGTGCCGCCTCTCCTATCGATCCTGTCGCCAGCATCAGCGACAAAAAAATGCATACGAGCAGTACAGCAACAGAGCCTCTTTTATTTGACTTTTCAGTTTTTTTTGATTTCTCTTTTTTTTTCACGATTTTCATCTGTCACCGCATTCCCCATATAAATCATTCATTTACAAATTATTATTTATGATCCGGAAGCTTTTTCATAAATCAAGTCTGCTACACGTATAAGATGGTCTTCGTCTGTCGAAGTCCACTTCGCAACAGAGTTGCTCTTCGCATTGACAGGAAATAAGGAAAGAAGCCATGTCTTTCTGGACTTTATGTACTTAAAGCTTTTAATAAGGCCGCTTCCCTGCTGTACAAGTCCGCTGTCTGTCGTATAATCTTTTCTGTCCGCCGTTTGCACTGCTTTAAAATCTCTTTTAGATAGATATTCCACAGTTTCAGTTGCTTCACCTGAAGCTCTTCTTACGGCAGCATCAGCAGACGCCACATCCTGTGTATCATTAAAGAAGAATAAGATCAGCATTATCAGCATGGCTGATATAATTATTATCATAGGATATATAAAGGCTGCCTCTACGAGGTATGAGCCTTTTTTTTCTTTAATTGAAGCTGCTGCCGAGAAGTGAACTAAACGTATTGTTGATAAATGCACTTATCTGCTCCTTAAAAATTAGTCCTATTCCAACAGCGATTGCTATCAAGATCCCAACCTGAACAAGCTCCATTCCTTTTTTTGATTTAAGAGAGCTCAGTGCTAAAACTTCTCCGTTTTTAAATAATTTATTTTTTATTTTTCTGATTTTTTTCACTTTAGTATTTCTCCTTTACAAAAATCCCTTACATTTGCATCATCG
>CAVJDC010000008.1:7567-16103 GCA_963648085.1 Anaerovoracaceae bacterium | reverse complement strand
CATCATCGCAGGTGCAACTGTGACCAAAACAAGCGAAAATAGCATAAGTATCATAGGCATAGTCAGTTTTGAATCTATCATTCTTATCCTTTCCTGCACAGCCTTCTTTTCTTTTTCCCTCAAAAGATTACTCTCCGATTCGAGTTTATCTGCCAGGGCTGAGCCCTTATTTAAATTTTCTTCGATAATAGTGCTGAATCTCATAATTTCATTTATTGATGTTCGTCCTGCAAATTCTCTCCACTCTTTTACGATAGAAGAATTAAAATTTTTGACTCTTCTGCCGATTTCAGACACCTCTGCAGCAAGCAAATTGTGATTGTCATATGCAGCTTGTTGTTCACAATCATTAGCCATCTTTTCCATTGCGCTCATTACAGTAAGTCCACTGTTTAAAAGCAAAACAAATTTATCAATGAACGGAGGAAAATATCTGATTATTCCACTCCGATATTGCTTCACTTCTTTTTCTGCGCTCTTAAATCTTATGACATATACAAGCATTATTGCAGCAAAGGCAAGCACCAGAACGGACACGGCAGCCCCTGATTTTCCTTTTTCCCATTTTAGTGAAATATCTTCTCCAAGGCTATCAGGCAGACTCACGACACTTCCGTCTTCGCTATCTGACAGTCTCTGAATCAGTTCTTTTATTTTTCCCTTCACAGATTCGCCATAAAGCTCTGAATCCTTTACAAGAAGCACATCAAAGGAAACTTCCTTTTGGATATCGTTGTATGTAAGCTGCGCTGTAAGTGTAACAGTCTCACTTTCGCCTTCAAGTGCAAGGACATCATATGTACCATCAGGATTTATAAGAACAGAATCTGACGACTCCCACTGTATTGAAATACCAGTTTCTAAGTCCTTCTCTGGAAGTGAAAACCCTTTACCGACGCGTCTTACGCCTTGACTTTCAGGTGCTACCTTGTCTGGAAGCCGATTTGCGAATTCTAGGATCATCTCCTCAATTTCCTCATCAGTCATTTCCTGCTCTTTTACTATAATAGTGGCATTGCCATCAACTGACATATCCCCTTTTTTCGCTTCAATATTTACAGGAACATACAATTCTCCTTCGCCAGCAGAAGGTCTTTTGATATATGATACATCCTCTGCAGTAATAAACGTATAAACCATCGACACAGCAAGCGCAAGCACTGCCAAGACCGCTATAATAGCATATAATGCTGCATTTTTTCTCTGACATGCGCTTACTGCCTCTTCAAGCTTTTCGCTGCGATATCGCACAGATAGTTTTCTCTTCAATATCTCAGTGTCACCGATAAATTTTTCTGGGCAGATTCGCATAGCCATATCTGTAAAGAATCTTGCTGTATTCTTTTTTTCAGATTCCCTTATTAAGCTTTTTTTCATAATAGCAAAACTCCATTTTTATCTTTAATCAAAGGAAATCAGTTTGAAGCTCCACAGAAATGAACCGATTGTACTCAAAAGTGATGCTGCCATGACAAGCCTTCCTGTGGCCGTCATATACATCATTGACAGATAATCTGATGAGCTGATATTGATAAGAAGTATCACAGCTGGAGGCATGAGTGCCAGAATCCTGCTCTCAAGCTTTTTTTCCGAGAGTATTACTTCCTTCTCACGTTGGAGCTCTATATGCTGTGTTATGATGTCGCTCGCCTTTAGAATCAATATATTCATATCCCCGCCTGTTTTTCTGCATGCAGTACATACATCTACAAATTCACTTATTTCATCTAGGTGCGATCTTCTCGCAAGATCTCTTAGAAGTGGCTCAGCACTGGAATTTGTTTCTCTTATGATCATATTCATTCTTTCTAGCTCAGTCACCATGCAGCATCCATCCCCATGTATCAGACGTACAGGCCCGATAGCCTCATCCATTGCCTCTTCTAGGCTTCGCCCTGCATTTACAGATGATGATACGGTATATAGAAAATCTCTGAATTGAGAGCGCAGCTTTCTTTTTCTGTCATCAGCCTTAAGCTTTTTATACATCGGAACAACTGCCAGCGATGCAAGCCCAAAGACAGCACACGCAAAAAAACTTCTAAAGTAAAGATACCCACACAAAATACCCGCAGCAGCAGCGAGCATAAATATTTTGCTTCTTTCCTTCGAGTCCATTTTATAGACATCATAATCGATAAGCTTTATGCTGCTGTTTGTTCTGCTTCTGTTTTTCCTGCTGCTTTTTTCTCTGCTAATTTTTTTTCTGCTGTTGTTTTTTTCTTTATTGTTTTTTTCGCTGTTGTATTTTACGCTGTTGTATTTTACGCTGTTGTATTTTACGCTGTTCTCCATTTCATGACTGGTGCCCCACCTTTGTTCAGCTGTTTCCTTTTGTTTCTTCAATAGATATTCCTCTCATTTCAAGCTTCACTGTATTTATCAGACTATTTCCTGTTCTTTTCAGACCGCCTCTTACCTTATGCTCATCTTCTGAAGATAAGGATTCTTCAAGCTTATTCTCACGCTCCATCCGATGATCTTTATCGTACTCCATCTGATGCTCTTTCCCGTGCTCTATCCGATGCTCTTTATCGTGCTCCATCTGACGCTCTCTCCCGTGCTCTATCTGATGCTCTTTCCCGTGCTCTATCTGATGCTCTTTATCGTGCTCTATCTGATGCTCTTTCCCGTGCTCTATCTGCTGCTCTTTCTCATATTCATTCTTGCATACCTTCTTAGATTCTTTCTCATGCTCAAATCTAAATATACAATTCAGCCTTGGCACGCTCCCCTCGTATCCAAGAAACTCTGAAATCTCAAGTACTCTTCTAGAACCGTCCTTGAGTCTGGCAAGATGAACAACAAAGTCAATACCTGTCGAAATCTGACCTCTGACTGATTCGATCGGATATGATACAGCAGAAAGAAACATCATTTCAAGTCTGCCAAACACAGCAAATGCCGAATTTGCGTGTATGGTACTTAGTCCTCCATCATGCCCTGTATTTAGTGCCGTAATCATATCCGCCGCCTCAGCACCTCGCACCTCACCGACAAGAATCCTATCAGGTCTCATTCTAAGACTTGCTTTTATAAGGTCACGCATGCTCACGCTTCCCATTCCTTGCGAGTTTGAATTTTTTGTCTCAAGCCTTACTATATTTGGAAGTCCTGTAATATGCAGCTCTGCCGAGTCCTCAATTACGATAAGTCTCTCTCCTTTTGGAATATAGTCAGTAAGTGCCCCTAAAAGTGATGATTTTCCAGAGCTTGTCCCCCCTGAAATGAGAATATTGTATCCTGCTTCTACGATTTTTCTTAGAAAATGAGCAGCCTCCTCCGTGACAGTTCCAAGCTCAGTCATGTCATCCATAGTAAGACTTTTTTTGGGGAATTTTCTAATTGTCAGTACTGGCCCACTTAAAGAAATATTTCTGTAGACAGCATGTACACGTGATCCATCACCCAGTCTCGCATCTAAAATAGGATTCATCTCATTTATTTCTCTTTGAACCTTTCCTGCAATTCTCATGATCATCTCTTCAAGAACTTCATCTGAAGGAAAGGCTCCCTCTATACGCATGATTTTCCCTTTTTTTTCTGCAAAGATGTCCTTGCGTCCATTTACCATGATTTCGCTGACTTCATCATCCTCCATATAAGGCTGCAGAAATTCCATCTCTCTTCTCATGGAATTAAATATGCCGCTTATCAAAGAATGCTTTTGCCTGTGACTAAGATGCTTTGTCTTCTCATTTTTGAAAATAAACGATTCTATATATCTTTTGATATCCTCATCATTTTCAGGCACGATCTCATCTATCGACATGCGTATTTCATTTGAAATGCGCTGAACCTCTTCAGAAAACGAGTCCTTCAATTCCCGTATATTCTCACTCAAAAATAACCACCTCGTTTAGAATGCTGTCAGCTGCTGCGGCAAAAATGCCTGTCATAGCGATGTCACGCTTCCCCTCAGAATACAGAAAACTCCTTGCATCAAAAGGCACTCTAAATTTTCTGATATCATCATTTCCCTCCGCATAATATAAGTCATCGCATTCATGTGCATCTGTCTGAGAAGCATTCAGACCATCTAGCATTGAGTCTCGATTTACGATTATACTCATACTGCAGATTCCGGTCGTTTCTTTTTCAAGCATATTTATCCACTCCTCTGCAATTTTTACACCATCCGGCTCAAATCCTGCAACAAACATCATAGCATCAGAGTTTTCTGCAAGAACTGGTGCTGCATTTTGCGAAGCTGCACCAAGATCTATTACTAAAGTATCGAAGATTCCACTCTTCTTTATACTGTCGATAAATCGCACAATTTCATTTCCTTCAAGCATACACAGCTCACTAAAGCTATCTGTCATATAAAATGAAGCCATTCCGTATCTGTCCCTAATAATATATGATGACAAATCTGTCCAAGGCTCATCCCCTGCAAACAAGTGATAAATATATTCGTTCAAAGTCTTCTTTTCAACGTCTCCAGCATAAAAATATCTCGAAATATCAGCCATATGGGATATACTAAGAGCAAGAACACTTCTATTCTTTTTTTGCTGCATAAGTCTGCCAAGCACAATGGCCAGTGAAGTCTTTCCAGTCCCTCCACATGCAGATGCTGTCGTAAGCAGCATGAATTTTCCTGAAGAGCAGACAGTGTCTGTGTCTATTCTCAGATCTGTCAATTGCTCATTAATTCTTCTGATTATCTCAGAAGCATTTAAATATTTGCATATAGCAATTATCTCTAAAGTACATATGGAACCATCACTAGCCTTGTCAGAAAGGAGAATCACACCCTCATCCTCATATTTTCCAGTATCGTAAGATTTGCATTTTAGCAGCTCATTTACACATCTTTCCCTAACCGCTTCCTCTTGTGCCTCATCGTCACATAAAATCACAAATCGCTGCTTGTATTGTGCATAAGAGTCCTTTTCCTGACAACGGACCTTTTCAAAATATTCTTTGATAAAATCCATAAACTCAGCACTCCCAAGAATAACAATATCAGGTATATCATGACATCCCAAATGACAACCATTTTCATGCACCATACAATCTGAAGCGAAGCCAATTTCTTCCTTCCAAAGCCTCATATCTGATGATGAAATACTGACATTTCTGCAATAATACATCATATACTGTGAGAACATTTCTCGAAACCAAGAGTCATTGTCTACTAACGTAATATTAATCTTTTTTATACAACCACTTCCTTTTCCCCTTTGTATGAATTCGAATTCATATCCAGATATTACCATTTACTCGTCACGCTCGTCAATACCATTTTTTGTAAATTTTGATGTATTCACGTATACATAATGTGCAAGAAAATCCATTTTTATCCATCAAATGGCTACAAATAAATGAATTCAAAAAATGGCGACCATAACCGAAATAATTATCAAAAAAACGAAAAAAACGAAAACTCAGTCGAATTTCCGTTTTCATAGACAAAATCCGAGCATCCGGGCAGTCCTTAAAGAACCGTCTGAACACTCGGAATCGTATCGATTTTAAGATTTATTTAACTATCTCACTCATCTGGCTGCTCTCAATCTCTTTGAGAGTTCTGCCGTCTTCTGTTTTCCATATTTGCGGACCACTGACGTTGTATCCAAGAATAAATCCCGCTGCAGCTGATGAGCTTGAAAACAAGATGTCCTCCGTTGTGACAAGGTTCCTTATCTTTGGCGAATCAAACAACTCCTGTCTTCTCTTTTGCATGCCTGTGCTTAGCGATTTTTCAGACATTTTTTCGTTCACAGCAGATCCTGACATCACAACAAAGCCCTCAGACGTAACCTTTCCTGTTGCATTAACTGAGCCAGAAGTGATATAAAGCAAATCATCATCAACAGCCGCATTAGGCGAATCTACATGAGTATATGGTTCAAGAACCTTATAGCCAAGTGCATTGATTAGAATCTTTACGTTGTCTATAAATTCTTCCATTACAGCTACCTGCGATTCTTTCATAACTGTATTGTGATGAGTCTTCCTGGTAAGTACAGTATACCGCTTGCTAGCCCTTGCAATCTCAACAAAACGATTTTCAAGATATCTAATCAAAGCTTTATTGAGATCCCTGCCAATAAAAATAACTGCTGTATTCCAATAATATTTCTCTTTTTCGGACTGATAGTCTCGTAAATGCTGAACAAGCCTGCCCTTGACATTTTCGGCCTCTCCAATATATACAGAGTCAGAATCATCATCTTCCTTGCAAAATAAGAAATATACTCCTGCTTGTGTAATATCTTCGTGATTGCAAGAAGAAACTTCAATACGCGGTATCTTGACTGCTTTTCCATTCCAATTTGACAATTCCGCAAATACCAAGCTGTCCGCAGTTCCATTCGCAAGAAACAATTCTATAGTCTTCCCATACGCCATTAGATTCACCCTTCCATTTTATCTTTCCTTCTCAATTCTTATAACGATAAATAAAAGTCACTACCTGCGCTCTTGTACGGCTGCTGTACGGACTAACTAAATATCGCTGAAATTAATTTCTGAATCGTCAGCCTTAGGTGAGCCAGCCATTCTCCAAAGGATGGATTTGAATCTCCATCTGGAACAGATTCCTGATCAGCCGCCACAAATGTAACCTCTACTGTCACGTCCGATGCAGGCATCGTGAACGAATATTTGCTGCCATCCGTAACAGTCTTGAGCTTAACTGACTTGCCATTTACATTCTTGACCGTCAGGCTTTTAAGCTTGTAACCATCATTCGCTTTCACAGTCAGCTTTACCGTGTCGCCTTTTTTAGCATTATCAGCTGATGCAGAAATTGTACCACTTGCTGCCTTCTTTGGAAGTGTAACAGTGTAAGTTTTCGCGGCATTTTCCTGTTTTTTAACAGCAACTTCTGACATAGTCCCATCACTGCACACAGTTCCGGCATATGAAAATAGATTAGAAGATAAGAGATTAAGATTCAAAGCGGGACGAACAGCATCCATGTTGACGTCCCCAATTCCGTAACAGTTGACTAAGCCCCAACCCCATACATGTTCGGCATCATGAGTATTGTCGCCCGGCGACCGCAGCTGCCACCAACAACTACCAAGGGGACTTTCTTCGGTATCAGAATACGCTCCCATAGCTTTCGCGAACGCACTGCTCTGGCATTTTCTTGCTTCGTCATGAGCTAAATTGTCAGACAAGAATCCATATGGGATTGCATCATCTGTATATACTTCCGATTCAGAGAGAAGGAAGATTTTGTCGTAAGTATCATTTCCTCCTTCTGTACCATAATACAGATTGTCTTTATTTACTATTGATGAAGTCTCAATCGCACTCTGTTCATCGGAAGTAAGCGCACTGTCGATAAAATTTTTACTGCTGTAGTCTGTGCCGCAATTGTTTGACGAGCTTCCATATCCGTTCAGCCAACTTCTGATAGTTGATTTTTCCCATGTCACATCTGTTTCTGATGTGTTATACTCTCGGTCATCAATCGCCTTGTCAGCAAGAAGAAATGCATTTCCGTCTTCTACATTAAGCACACGCCACTTTATAGGGTCATAGCGGAAGTAGTGGTACGTACTGCTGTCTGACCAGTTGTAGGCAGTTTCGTAGTCGCTTTCACTATCTGCCGCATCACTTGCATTTATCCTGCGATATTTCGTGCCGTCGATAGTCGTATCTCCATTTGAGTCATATGTCGCACCTTTAAGCTTTTCATAAAGGGTTGCGTCTACTTTATAGTCTGAATCTGAAGACGAATCCTTTCCGTAACATCCACTCGTCTCAGGCTTATCTACTATCTCAGTCTGTGGGTAATTTCCAAACCAGACACAGTCCCATGTTACTTTCTGTCCGGATTCCATGGAAGAGTCTTCGACAATTTGAGGGTTTTTGAGGGTCGTCGAAGTCTCTTTGGCATCAGCGCTGATGACTGCATCCGAAATCAGGCTCTGCGGTGCCATCGTCACGAGCATTGCAAGCACGAGAAGCACTGACAACACTCGCTTTGGTGCCCTTACTTTTACCGTGCAAAGTACGTGAGTGCTTACATGCGACGAGCAATAACAATCACTTTTTCTTTTCATATTTTTCCTCATGTTTCTTCTCCTTACAGTTTTAATGTGTAGAACAAAATATATTTAATTACAATCTAAAAGACTTAGCATAAAACCCTTTAGATTTGCAAAAAATTTAAGTAGCAAACTATTTAAGACCATGAAAATTTAAATACTGTATGCATATTTTGAATGATAACTATAAGTTATCGTGTAAAGTATACTATTTTTCAAAGCTATTGTGTAAAGTATACTATTTTCCCGAGCAAAAGATCAAAGTATGCACATACTTATTATACCTTAATCGACACTTTGCGACAATCTCAGATTTCCATTTTCGGGCAAATCAAAAAAGGCCTCTGAAGCCTCACGCTTCAAAAGCCTTTAAAGCATGGCAGAGCACTGATCAGGCAAGCATTTCTTCACTGATCAAGCAAATATTTCTTCACTGATCAAGCAAACATCTCAGTGCTCTGCTGCGTTTTAAATGAAAAATAAATGCTGCTTCTTGTAATAGTGAACTTCCCATCACCTAAAGG
>CAVJDC010000008.1:0-7467 GCA_963648085.1 Anaerovoracaceae bacterium | reverse complement strand
GCTTCTTGTAATAGTGAACTGCCCATCACCTAAAGGTATTGGGCTTTACGCTCTAACTTATAAATAAGTGCCACTCTTCATAACAATAAATAAGCGCCACTCTTCATAACAATAAATAAGCGCCACTCTTCATAACAATAAATAAACCTATTTCTTGCAGCGATCAATAAACCTACTTCTTATAACGATAAATAAATGTCACAACCTGCGCTCTTGTGCACTTGTCATCTGGACTAAATGCAGCATCTGAAGTTCCAGTTGTAATGCCATTACTTACCGCCCAATTTACTGCGTCATAATAATATGCATCCGACGAAACATCGCTGAAGTTCTGATTTTGGCCGTCACCTGCATTTTTATTGCCGCCTGCAGCATCACTTTCAGCCTTAGGTGAGCCTGCCATTCTCCAGAGGAAAGTGACCATCTGTGCTCTGCTAACTTCAGAAAGCGGACCAAATGTCGTATCAGTCAAGCCCTTGGTGATATTTTCACTGCATGCCCAGCGAACTGCATTTTCATAATATGAGCCCGCTTCAATATCTGTAAATGGGAGTTCGTAATCCACTGTCTTCTCACCAGCCGCACGCCAGAGGAACGCTGCTGCCTGTGCTCTGTTCGTAATTCCGTCAGGATTGAAGTGCGAAGCGTCCGTGCCTGCTGCTATCTTGCTGCCAAAAGCCCACTGAACAGCGTCGTAGAAATAATCCCCCTTTGTGACATCAACAAATGGATTTGAATCTTCATCTGGAACAGATTCCTGATCAGCCGCCTCAAATGTAACCTCAACTATTACGTCCGATGCAGGCATCACGAACGAATACTTACTGCCTTCTGCAACAGTCTTAATCTCAACTGACCTGCCTTCCTCATTCTTAACAGTTAAAGCTCCAAGCTTGTATCCATCGTCTGCTTTCACTGTAAGGGATACTATATCATATTTCTCTGCTTTTTCCAGTGATGAAGCAATTGAACCATTAGCTATAGTCTTTGGAATCGTAATGTTGTAAGTATCAGTTGAAGTTGCACTGCCTTCGCTTGATGAGCCGCCATCGTAAACTTTAGGAATATCCTGAATAGACTTTGTCTGATCAGAGAATATGCTATTCTCAAACTTAGCTGTGTATGTAGTTGTACCCTTTTTAACGCGTGTGGCAGTAGAAGTCACTTCACTTGTGATCGTACCATTTTCACTGATTTTTCCGGTACAGCCTTCTTTTGTGCAGCTTACTTCTGCAGTGCATGACTTTCCGTCTTCTGACCATATATATTGTGGTTCACCATAGATGTGACCTTCTGGGGCAATTTTACGAGTTTCTTTCTCTGAGCATCCATCATTTGTGCATGTTCTTATCTCTTCGCCTACTGCATCACATGTTGCTGGTGTTGTCACTGTCCATTCGCTAAAGCTATGACCTATAGAAGCGATGTCCTGAACGTCTTTTGTCTGCTGTACGAAGCTTGTGCCAGCATTGTTAGTAAATATCGCAGTATAAGTCGTAGTTCCATTTACTGTACATGTAGGAGCTGTCTTCACTTTGCTTATAATTATGCCTGTTTCATTTATAACATGCGTAGGATCGTTCTCACATACTGTCTTCGCAGTGCATGACTTGCCATCTGCCGCAAAATCATATGTTGGAGTACCGTAGTTGTGACCTAATGCATCAATTTTGCGAGTTTCCTTCTCTGAGCATCCATTATTTGTACATGTTCTTGTCTCTTCACCTGCTGCTTCACATGTTGCTGGTGTTGTCACAGTCCATTCACCGAATTTATGACCTGCAGCTGTGATGTCTGAAACGTCCTTTGTCTGCTGCACGAAGTTTGTGCCATTGCTATTTGTAAATGTTGCTGTATAAGTCGTAATTCCCTTTGCTGTGCACGTTGCAGATGTCTTTTCTTCATGTGTAATCGCGCCCTTTACGGTTACGACGTGTGCAGAATCATTTTTACATGTTGCAATTGCAACACACATTGATCCGTCATTTGACCACTCATAATTATAATCATAGTCGTGGCCTTTTGGCTCAATCTCGACAGTAGTTTCCTGCTGTCTGAATCTGGTGTCCTCAAATGTTGCAGTACAACCTGCAGATCCCTTCTCTGTACACGTAGCGGCTGTCGTTTCTGTCCTTGTGACCTTGCCAGCCTCACTTAACTCATAAGTGCAGTCTGCATTTTCACAGCTCATCTTTGCAGTGCATGATGTTCCATCATTTGACCATATATATTGTGCTTCTCCAAAAGAATGATTATTGCAATTTACACTTCCATCACTGCATACAGTCCCTGCATATGTGTAAAGATTAGAAGATGAGAGATTAAGAGTCAAGGCAGGTCGACAACACTTAGTTTTATTATCGAATTTATTACCAGTATATTCGACTGTACCGCTATTGTTTACATATACGGCACTAGTAGAATATGTCCCCAGCGTCTGCAGCCACCAAGGGCACTTTCCGAGGTACGTATCACTTGAGTATGCTCCCATAGCTTTCGCATATGTGCTGCTAAAGCATCTTCTAGCTTCGTCATAAGTCGTGCTCGCAGATGTAAATCCATAGGACTTGGCAGTATCTTTATCTTTATAAAGATCAGATGAGGAAAGGAAGAAGATCTTATCATTATTTACTGTTGATGTTGCCTCGATTGCATTCTGCTCATCAGAAGTAAATGCACTATTTATAAAATTCTTATTACTATAGTCTGTGCCATATGAATTTGACGTGCTTCCATATCCGTTTAACCAACTTCTAATAGTTGAAGTTTCCCACGTTACGCCAGAAGTGTTTGATCTATTGTACTGCTGGTCATCAAGAGCCTTGTCTGCAAGAAGAAGTGCTTTTCCTTCATTTACATTAAGTACTCGCCACTTTATAGGCTCATACTTGAAGTAATGATAAGAAGTTGCATCTGACCATTTGTATATATATTTATCCGAACCAGCGCTGTTTGTCGCATCACTTTTCTTTATTCTGCGATACTTAGTTCCATCATCCAGAGTTGTATCTCCATTTGCATCGTACACGGCATTTTTAAGCTTTCCATAAAGTTCTTCATCAGCTATATAATCTGATGATGACGCCCACTTCTTGCCATAGCATCCACTTGTCGCATCTTTGTCTACAATTTCTGTCTGCGGATAGCTTCCAAAATATATACAGTCATATGTTGCTTTCTGATAAGCTTTCATGGAAGTGTCTTTGACAATTTGAGGATTTTGAAGAGTAACATTACCCTCTCCTGCATCGGCTGTGATAGATGTACCTGAAAGCAAACTCTGCGGCGCCATCGCCACGAGCATTGCCAGCACAAGAAGTAGTCCTAGCACTCGCTTTAATGACTTTGCTTTTACCGCACATTGCACATGAGTGCTTACATGTGACGAACAATAACGATTATTTTTCCCTTGCATATGTTTCCTCCTAGCAGTTCTAATATATAGAACAAATGTGATTTAGTTATCTGCAACACCAAGGCTCCCTTAGACTTAGCAGTAAACTATTAGATTCAACAAGAATCTAGTAAGAATATGCCAAATTCAATAAAAGGCAAGGTATTGTAAGTGTTAAATGCATATTTTAAATTCTAATCAATAGATATCATCTATAGTTAACTATTTCTCAAAATTGTATCTCAAAATATGCACCCACCTATTATACTGCACAAAGCGCTTTATAACAATCTCAAATTTATACTTTCTAACAACATAAAAAGACCTCTGAAGCATCATGCTTCAAAAGTCTTTATATCAAGAGATTTGACGAATAGTATGCAGCGTTCATTCCTTCAGACGCTCTGTGGTTCTGTTCCAGACGCTCTGCGCCGCTGTTCCGGATATTCGTAATATTATTGGGAATATTCTATGGCATTATTTATTCATCAGCACAATTTATCAATCTGCCTATTACATAATTTGAAAGATCACGACCTACACCTGTCAGTCGTATTTTGCCCTGTTCCTCACAAAGCATGCCTTCTTCAAGAAGCTTATGCACTTCATTTCCAAATCTATCATGAAATATCCCATTAAATGCATGATCAAGACTTTTCATATCGATGCCCTCCATAAGCCTAAGTCCTGTAAAGATTGCATCTGTCATTTCATCATCCAGCATGTTGGGACTAATGTTTATCGGGTTATAACGATGTCCAGCCTGTCTGCGAATGTACGCATCGATGTCATCTTCATTATAATATCTGAAGGATTTTACAGCACTTATAAGAGATTTTCCAGCACTTTGAGGCTCAGCCTTCTTAAATTTTCTGTCAAATAATCTGCCAAGACAAGACGACTGCCTGCCATTTATGTATGAGTGTGCTGAAGTGCCAAAGCCTATATACGAAGTCATATTCCAATATTTAAGATTGTGCTTACACTCTTTTCCTGGGAGGGCTGCATTTGAGATTTCATAATGAATATATCCAGCAGATTTAAGCATTTTCTCCGCCAAATGATACATCTTCCTGTCGTCCTCTTCAGGTATCTGCTCGACTTCACCATTCCTAAACATATTGTAAAGAGGCGTTCCTTCCTCAATCTGAAGACTGTAAAAGGAAATATGCTCTGGGCGCATCTCAATCACATTTTCTAACGTTTCTCTCCATGATTCTATACTCATCCCAGGGAATCCGAAAATTAGATCGATATTGATGTTGTCGAATCCCGCTTTTCTCGACATTTCAAAACACTTGCGCGCGTCCCTTACGGAATGAATGCGGCCTAGAAAAGCGAGCTCGTTGTCATTCATCGACTGCACGCCCATACTTATTCTGTTTATACCAGCTTTTTTATAACGAACAAGCGCATCATATGTTACTGTACCAGGATTAATTTCAATTGTGACTTCAGCATCATCACTTAAAAGTCTAACGTCCTTTAGAAATCCTTCGCGCATAATTTCGCTATTCAAAGTCTTTCCGCGCAAATTTTCGTCGCATAAAGTCTTACTGCGCACAATCCTCATGATGCGCTCAATCTGCGCCGGATCTGCAGCTGAAGGTGTCCCTCCTCCGATAAAAAGCGTGTCTGCAAATATATGTTCCTCGCGATCTTCGCGTTCGCATCCTGACTCGTGACCTTCGCGTTCGCATCCCGACTCGTAATCTTCACGTTTGCCTCCTGACACGCACTCTCCATAATTATCGCTGCATATTTCACAGTCACCACCTACTCTAATCTCTTCAGATACGGCACCGCAAAATGCTTCAATTTCCGATTCTAAAGCGTCAAAATATCCCGACTGCACTTTCGCCGAGCAGCCGGGATATGAATTAAAATCGCAGTAGATACACTTTTTCTCACAAAATGGAATATGTATGTATAATCCTGCTTTCTTCATATTATTTGCCCTCGTCATACTTGAGAACAGCAGTAAATGCCTCCTGCGGGACCTCGACCTTCCCGAACTGGCGCATGCGCTTCTTGCCTTCCTTCTGCTTTTCAAGAAGCTTCTTCTTTCTGGAGATATCGCCGCCGTAGCATTTTGCAAGTACATCCTTTCTGAGAGCCTTTACAGTCTCTCGTGCGATTACCTTTTGCCCGATTGCTGCCTGGATAGGAACCTCAAATTGGTGCGACGGAATAATTTCTTTAAGCTTTGAACATACAAATCTGCCTCTGTCATAAGCCTCACTTTCATGAACGATCATGGAAAATGCGTCTACTAGTTCCTTATTTAAAAGAATATCAAGCTTAACTAAAGTAGATTTTTCATATCTGTCAAATTCATAATCAAGCGATCCATATCCTCTTGTCTTTGACTTAAGTGCGTCAAAAAAGTCATAAATTACCTCATTAAGCGGAAGCTCGTAGTTGAGCGACACTCTTGTTTCAGTAATATATTCCATATGAAGCATTTTGCCGCGTCTTTGCTGGCAAAGCTCCATTATCGTCCCTACATAATCCTTTGGAAGCATGATATTTGCTTTAACGATAGGCTCCTCTATATGGTCGATTTCAGCTACAGGAGGAAGATTTGATGGATTTTGAACCATTATGGTAGTTCCGTCAAGCATGACTACTTTATATATTACGCTAGGAGAAGTCGTAATGACCGCAAGCTCAAATTCTCTTTCAAGTCGTTCGATAATAATCTCCATGTGAAGCAGGCCAAGAAATCCACATCTAAATCCAAATCCAAGTGCCGCCGAATTTTCCGGCTCAAAATGGAATGCCGCATCATTTACCTGAAGCTTTTCGAGAGCATCCTTGACACTTTCATATTTTTCTCCTTCACCAGGATAGACACCACAATATACCATCGGTGTAGAAGCCTTATATCCTGGAAGCTTTTTCTCAGCAGGTCTCTGAGCTAAGGTAATAGTGTCACCTACATTTGCATCTCTTACTTGCTTGATGCTTCCGCAAATATAGCCAACCTCGCCAGCACGAAGCTCCTTTGTCGGGACAGGTGATGGTGCATATATGCCAACCTCTGTAACCTCATAGTTTTTTTCAGCATTCATCAGCCTAATAATGTCACCTTTTTTCACACAACCATCGAAAATTCTAGTATATATGACAACACCCTTATAATTGTCATAATATGAATCAAAAATGAGTGCCTTAAGCGGAGCATTTATATCACCCTCAGGTGCAGGGACGTTCATTACTATGTCCTCAAGAACATCCTCGATATTTATGCCCTCCTTTGCAGAAATAAGCGGTGCATCCGACGCATCAATCCCTATGATATCCTCTACTTCAAGCTTCACTTCCTCTGGACGAGCGCTTGGTAAGTCAATTTTGTTTATAACAGGCAAAATTTCAAGGTCTTCATCAAGAGCCAAATATACATTTGCAAGAGTCTGTGCCTCAACCCCCTGAGTAGCATCCACTATAAGAACTGCCCCTTCACACGCTGCCAGGCTTCTCGAAACCTCATAATTGAAGTCTACATGTCCCGGTGTGTCTATCAGATTTAAAATGTATTCATTTCCGTCCTTTGCCTTGTACGAAAGGCGTGTTGTCTGCAGCTTTATAGTGATGCCGCGCTCCCTCTCAAGCTCCATATTGTCAAGATATTGTGCCTTCATATCTCTGTGAGCCACAAGCCCCGTCTTTTCAATGAGACGATCAGCAAGCGTGGACTTTCCGTGATCTATGTGGGCTATTATGCTGAAATTTCTTATAAACTTCTGATAAGAATCCATTTATAGTCCTTTCTCTATAATTCCTTATAACTTTTAATAATTTATTGTAATCCTCTGCAACTCTATGCAATTCTCTATAGTTCTCTGCAATTCTCTATAGTTCTCTGCAATTCTCTGTAGTTCTCTGCAATTTTCTATAATTCTCCGCAATTATCTATAACGCAGTGCCCGATATTCCCTGACTCTATAGACAGATTATATTCAAGATTTTCAGTGATTAGTTACAATCTCTCACCGAAATCCAACTGAAATATTATGCTGCAGCTAAAGCTATACAATTTTTATATAAGTCCCTCACCATATCAAAATATA
>CAVJDC010000007.1:0-30259 GCA_963648085.1 Anaerovoracaceae bacterium | reverse complement strand
GCTCATGGGCTGATGACAATGCGGATGCGAGCTTTAGATTTGAACTTACAGTAGATGGACAGACATCGGTGACAGTTCAGCCAGGTGACGAAGTAGATGTAGAAGCAAAGCTCATAAGAACTGACTCAAGCGAAGGATTCAATATGTATGCTGTACAGTATGACATATGGTATAATTCGGAAATCTTTTAACTTGTAGAAGGCAGCTTATCAGGAGGCAGCCACAAGCTGAATGTAAGTGTAAAATCTCTTGCTGGCAAGAGAGAGGGCTGGAGCAGCATCGCAGCATCTGATTTTTCAAGCAAGATATATGGCGAGAGCTGGGGAAATAGTGAAACTATAGTTTCGTTTAAGCTTAAGGCAAAGAGCGCAGGCACTGCTACACTGCAAAGCAAGAATTATAGTGTGAGCAAAACTGATGGTATGAGCGGTTATGACGCTGCGGCAAATGACGCTGTCATAACAGTAAAAACGACCAAGAATGATAATGATACTGCAGACGGCAAGACCGACAAAGATGACGGCAAGACCGACAAAGATGACGGCAAGACCGACAAAGATGACGGCAAGACAGACACTGATGGCGAGAACAACGATGGCAAAGCTGATGGTGGAAACAATGGCAATGACGCGGGATCAAAAGATGACACAGACGGTTCGAATACTAACGACGGAACTGGCGATGATAAGAATGACGGCACTGATAAAGACGATAATAATGGCAGCACAAATGGTGATGACTCATCAAAAAAACCGTCTGCACGTTTCAGTGATGTCACTGAAGGCTCATGGTATGAGAGCGCTGTAAGTTATGTGCTCGAAAAGGGCCTTTTTAGTGGAACGTCTGAAAGTACATTTTCTCCAAATGGAACTATGACGCGTTCTATGCTTGTGACAGTGCTATGGCGTATGGAAGGAACTCCTGACGTAACTGCAGATAGCGCATTTAGCGATGTAGAGAATGGCAGCTGGTATACCGATGCCGTAGCATGGGCTGCTTCAAAGGGCATAGTAAACGGATATGGCGACGGAAGATTCGGTCCAAATGACGAAGTGACACGCGAGCAGATGGCAGTTATCATGTACAACTTCACAAAGGCTATGGGCTATGACGTGACAGGAAATGCAAGCCTCGACAAGTTCAGCGACAATGCATCTGTAGACAGCTGGGCAGCTGACGCTATGAAGTGGGCAGTAGGTGCAGGCATAATGAACGGAAATGCAGACGGCACACTGAATCCACGCGGCACAGCTACACGTGCACAGGTAGCTACTATCATGATGAATTATGTCAAGGTATTGCTTGATGTGAAATAGTACGAATCGTGAAGCAGCACAGATCGTGAAGCAGCACAGATCGTGAAGTGGAGTTGATCGTGAAGCAGCACTGATACGTTGGTCGTTTTCTGAAAACAAAAAATAAAAAAATGCGTCCCAAAGGTGAAGCGATACAAGCTTCCCTTTGGGACGTTGTTTTATCTGCTGCAGTGCGGTAGATGCCTTCTCGTTCCATTTAATATTCCAATTTATGGCAGCAATCTATAGCAGCTACAATACTTTATGATATATTTAATATCTTATAGACGGGTCGTAAAGCTCACTTTCTCTGACGAGCTGCACAGGTCCTGTTGGATCTTTTTCACGGCAGACCGAATTGAGTATCAAGCCTACCAGCATGATATAACTCAGCCAGAAGAACCAGAGCAGGAGTGCGATAATTGTCGCCAAACTTCCATAAATCAGGTTGAGATTTGAGAAGTATGAGAAGTAAAGCTGATATCCCATACTGGCGATCACGATTCCTACAGAAGCGAAGATGCTTCCTGGGAACATGTAGCGCAGCTTGAGTCCCTTTACAGGGATCAGAAGTCTGTAATTGATGGCTATTATTAGAAAATATACTAAAAATAGAATAGGCCATCTCATAAGCATATATATATTTTCGACATGAAAATCTATTCCAAAATACTTATCAAGAGCTGATGTAAGCAGACCGACTATGGACTTTCCGTATACGAGAACCAGAAGGCTTAGCAGTACGATGATTATGAGTACAGAGACAAGAAGAATAGCCTTTGCACGCGTCCTAAAATATCCTGTGATCTGATTGCCAGGCTGTCTGATGCTGTATGTATAATTTGAGATTCTCATAAGTGAAAATTCAATCTTCGATGCTGCATAAAGAGCACCGATCAAGAAGGCTATATTTACCCCACTTGGAAGTGTGCGCTCAAACGAGCCTAGCAGACTTGAAAGAAAGCCTTCATTCGAGAGCGATACTTGAACAACCTCCGAAAGTGCCCCAGAGATGCCCAGACAACCGAGAATCTGAGTGAGAATAGTAACGATCGGGACTATCGAAAATATGAAGTAAAATCCCATCTCCGCAGCAGCACCATTGTAGTATGGCATCTGCAGACATTTCACAAGCTTCATGCATACTGTCATGAAGCTGTCCTTTTCAAAATTTTTTTCTTTTTTTGACATATCTAAAACACACCCTTTAGTGTATATCATGTATATGCTCAATATGTACAATCACATATATGTTCAATGTTTATATCACGTATATGCTTAAATTTGGAGCTCTGCATAGTATACGTGCATCGACCCTAGGATGACTGTCTTATTGCTTGACAATAACACATGAGATTCAGGCTGCATAAGAATCACTGGGCTTGTTGTCATCACATGCACGAGTCATTAGGCTGGCTTAATCGCAAGCATACACTTCGTTTTACAGAAGTATTACAAATATAATACATTTTTATTAACCCAAAACATAAAATATATTACCATTATATCGAAAGATATGCAAGCAAAAGTGTACATATTTATTTTGTATGATGCAGCTGCAGCAGAATGTGAAAAATCTCCCCACTCTTGCAAGCAGGGATGTTTATGAGTTTCGAGTTATAGTCATTCATTAGTCATTAATTAGTCATTAATTAGCTATTCATTAGTCATTAATTAGCTATTCATTAGTCATTAATTAGTCATTCATGCTATTCATTATGAGTCAGCATGTTTCGACGGTGCATTAAAGCCGCACTGAACATCTTGCTGATGAGAAAAAAATATATGCGTTCATGTATCTTTTTAGATACAATTATATACTTTTGCTGTCTTCTCTTCATTTACATATCAAAATTGTTGTAGTACAATATTAGTATAAGTGAAGTTCCCATGTTTTATATATGATGCAAGGAGGCAATCTTTATGGCGATTATCACTACTACAGAAATGTTCAGCAAGGCGCTTGCAGCAGATTATGCGGTTGGAGCCTTTAATGTAAACAATATGGAAATTATCCAGGGTATCGTAGATGCCGCAAAGGAGGAAAATGCACCGCTGATTCTCCAGGTTTCAGCAGGCGCAAGAAAATATGCGAAGCCAGCCTATCTTATCAAGCTCGTAGAAGCTGCCATGGAAGATACAGGCCTTGATATCGCTCTTCACCTCGACCATGGTGAGGATTTTGAAATCTGCAAGAGCTGTGTAGATGGTGGATTCTCTTCAGTTATGATCGACGGCTCAAAGCATTCATTTGAGGACAATATTGCGCTTACTAAGCAGGTTGTAGAATATGCTCACGCACATGGTGTAGTTGTAGAAGCTGAGCTTGGAAAGCTAGCTGGCATCGAAGACAATATAAAGGTTGATAAAGATGCAGCTCAGTTTACTGATCCTGCTGAAGCAGAAGAGTTTGTAGAACGTACAGGAGTTGACTCGCTTGCAATTGCTATCGGGACAAGTCATGGCGCATACAAGTTCAGCGGTGAACCTCGCCTCAGATTTGATATTCTTCAGGAGATTCATAAGCGCATTCCTGAAACCCCTCTCGTACTTCACGGAGCGTCTACAGTTCTTCCTGAATTTGTTGACATGTGCAACAAGTATGGCGGCGAGATTCCTGGAGCAAAGGGTGTGCCAGAAGAGATGATTACTGAGGCTGCAAAGTATGGTGTATGTAAGGTAAATATTGATACTGACCTTAGACTTGCTATGACAGCTGAGATCAGACGTCACATGATCGAGCATCCTGCAGATTTCGATCCTAGAAAGTATCTCAGTCCTGCAAGAGATGCCATCAAAGCTATGGTTGCCCACAAGCTAAGAGACGTTCTTCACGCATCAGGTAAGAGATAAAAGTTTCATGCAAGAGATAAAAGTTTCATGCAGGAGATAAAAGTATCGGGCAAGAGATAAAAGTTTCATGCAAGAGATAAAAAGCATCTGGCAAGAAGATAAAAGCTTCAGGTAAGATAAAAGCTTCGGGCAAAAGAAAAATCTTCGGGCTCGTTATTGCAAAAGCCCAGAATCGGCAAGTCCAGAATCGGCAAGTCCAGAATCGGCACTGCGGCTGAAAAACGGAAGTGCAGTGGACTGGCATCCGCATCACAATGACAAAAGTGGAATGCATGATTTTTGGCAGAGTCAGCAATGATACAAAAAAGTATGACAATTGCAAGAGGACGTATAAGCATGTACGTCCTCTTTTGGTTGTGGCTTAAGCACAATAAACAACCAGTTCAACTTGTGGTTGTGATTTATTCGATGGATTATCCAGAAATAAATCCACGAAAAAGAATATGCAGAAAGAGGCAAAAGCAGAAAATGGACAGAACAGTATTATCGAATGTAGTTAAAAATATAGTTCCTTCAGGAACAGTTTCCATCAATGCCAGAGTTCTCGAGATGATGGACAATGGCGAAAAAATCATAAATCTCAGTGTAGGTGAGCCTGATTTCAACACTCCTGAGAGCGCGAAGCAGGGAGCTGTATGGGCATTAGAAAATAACAAGACGAAGTATGACAAGGTTCCTGGCCTTGTGGAACTAAGGCGTGAAATATGCAGAAAACTTAGGGAAGAAAATGGCGTAGAATATGACATCGATCAGATAGTAGTGACAAATGGCGCCAAGCAGTGCATTACAAACACATGCCTGACGCTTCTCAACCCAGGCGATGAGGTACTCATACCTGCACCTTACTGGGTAAGTTATCCTGAAATCGTCAAGATATGTGGTGGCGTTCCTGTATTTGTGGAGACGAAGCGTGAGAATGATTTCAAGCTTACTGCTGAAGAGATAAGAGAATATGCTACAGAGAAGACGAAAATGATCGTCCTCTGCAATCCGTCAAATCCACTTGGAACTGTACATACAAGAGATGAGCTGACCTCGATTGCTGAGGTGTGTATAGAAAAAGGTATATTTATGATGGCTGATGAGGTCTATGAAAGAATCTGCTTTGCAGATGAATTTGTCAGCATGGCTTCTATTTCAGAAGAGGCTAAGAAGCTGACGATTCTCATAAATGGTCTTTCAAAATCGATTCCTATGACTGGATGGAGAATCGGTTATACCGCTACTACGAAAGAAATCGCAGCTGCAATGATCAAGCTTCAAGGTCATATCACATCGCATCCGTCTACAATTTCCCAATGGGCAGGTGTGGAGGCACTAAAAACATGCGGTGAGTACACAGGGATGATGATCGCAGCATATAGAGAAAGAATGGAAGCTGCTGTAGATTTCATCAAGTGCGAGATGCCAAATGTATCGCTTGTCGAGCCAAAAGGAGCATTCTATTTATTCCTTGATATTTCAAGCGTAAAAGACTGCTTCGGAGAAGATGAGCAGCCTTATAGCACTGCTTTTACTATGAAGCTTCTAAATGAAAAGAAGGTTGCAGTTGCACCGGGTGCAGCATTTGGCATGGATGGTTTTATACGCATTGCGTATGCAGCAGACAAAGAGACTGTGCTGGAGGGACTTAAGAGAATTAAAGAATTGATGGAAGAAATCTCTAGATAGCTTAACATATGTTCGAAATCGCAATGTATATCGAATGAAATAAGTATATTGAATGAAATAAAACGATAACAGGCGATGAATAATGAAAAATAAGCGCTGGATGATGAAAAACATGCGATGAATAATAAAAAATAAGCGCTGGATGATGAAAAACATGCGATGAATAATGAAAAACATGCGATGAATAATGAAAAATAAATGACGGAAAATGTAAAATAAATGTAAAAAAATTCATTAAAATATCACATCGCAATTGATTAGAAGCGAGTGATATTATATAATGTTGGAGAATGGGGGCTGAAAATGACAGGAGCCTCCAAACATATTATTTAATTTTCTTAATGTAAAAGAAGGAGAATAAAATGAAAAAAATCTTAGCTGTATTACTCTCAGTAGTAATGATCTTTGCACTTTGTGCATGCGGCGGCGGATCTACTTCAGGTTCAGCTGACAAAGAAGCTACTTCAAGCGTAAAGGCAGGTTTCATCTGTCTTCATGATGAAAATTCTACTTATGACCTCAACTTCATCAATGCTGCTAAGGAAGCTTGTGAAGAAATGGGCGTTGAAGCAGTCTTCAAGACAAATATTCCTGAAGGTCAGGAATGCTATGACGCTGCTTGCGAGCTTGCTGATGCTGGATGCAACTTCATATTTGCAGACAGCTTTGGCCACGAAGATTATGTGATCGAAGCTGCAAAGGAATATCCAGAAATTCAGTTCAGCCATGCTACAGGTACAAAGGCTCACACTGAAAAGCTTGAAAATTTCCACAATGCATTTGCTGCTATCTATGAAGGTCGTTACATGGCTGGTATCACAGCAGGTATGAAGCTGAACGAAATGATCGAAGCTGGTGAAATTACTGCTGACAAGGCTAAGATTGGCTACGTAGGCGCTTATACATATGCAGAAGTTATTTCTGGTTATACTTCATTCTTCCTCGGCGCACGTTCTGTATGCCCATCAGCTACTATGGAAGTTACATTCACAGGCTCATGGTATGACGAAACTGCTGAAAAGGAAGGTGCAAACAAGCTCATCGAAAATGGCTGCGTACTCATTTCTCAGCATGCTGACTCTATGGGAGCTCCTACAGCTTGCGAGACAGCAGGTGTTCCAAATGTTTCTTACAACGGCAGCACAAATGACTCTTGCCCAGAAACATATCTCGTTTCTTCAAGAATCGACTGGGCTCCTTACTTCAAATATTGTATCGAGTGCATTGAGAATGGCGAAGCTATCTCTACTGACTGGGTTGGCGATATCTCTACAGGCTCTGTAAAGCTTACAGAACTCGGCAAGAATGTTGCTGAAGGCACACAGGAAGCTATCGACGAAGCATCAGCTGCATTTGAGGCAGGCACACTTCACGTATTTGATACTTCAGCATTCACAGTTGAAGGAAAGACACTTGACAGCTATGAAGCAGATGTAGACACAGACGAAAATTACACGGCTGATACAGAAGTTATCCATGATGGTTACTTTGATGAATCAGCTGTAGACTTCCGTTCTGCTCCATATTTCGATCTCAGAATCGACGGAATCAAACTTCTCGACGAAAAGATGTAATATCTGGCGACGAGATTATACGATGATTATTCTGTAAATCATGCGATTTTGAGAATCGGAAAGAGACTTGGCATAGCTTGTGATTTGTCTTGCCGGACGACATTGTGATTTGTCTTGCCGGACGACATTGTGATTTGTCTTGCCGGACGACATTGTGATTTGTCTTGCCGGACGACATTGTGATTTGTCTTGCCGGACGACATTGTGATTTGTCTTGCCGGACGACATTGTGATTTGTCTTGCAGACGACAGTGTGATTGGCCTTGCGGTCACAAGCGCAGACATTTTGTGACGGGTAAAGCCAAGACAGATTTTGAGAGTCGACAGAGATTTTTGAAAATTCATCCTAAATAGAATATAAAATTTAGCATGGGGCGGAAGCATTATACATAGTGTTCGTCTGCCCCGTGCTTCTTTTGTTTTTAAATGCGAGTCAAAGTTTCCTGGCATGAGCTTACGCACGTTGATGTTTGTGATTTCATGATGCTGCGGACTACGGGCAGTGACGTGCAGACTGCTAGCGGCGTTTGAGAGTTTGCGGCATGCGGACTGAGGGCAGTGATATACTGGCTGACGGCGGCGTTTGAGAGCTTGCGGCATGCGGACTGAGGGCAGTGATATACTGGCTGACGGCGGCGTTTGAGAGCTTGCGGCATGCGGACTGAGGGCAGTGATATACTGGCTGACGGCGGCGTTTGAGAGCTTGCGGCATGCGGACTGAGGGCAGTGATATACTGGCTGACGGCGGCGTTTGAGAGCTTGCGGCATGCGGACTGAGGGCAGTGATATACTGGCTGACGGCGGCGTTTGAGAGCTTGCGGCATGCGGACTGCACATGACTGTGTGGAAACTTTGCATTTTGTAGGTTATTTTGAAAGGAGGCGGACCTTGGAGCAGAAAATTCCTGCAGTGGCTATGAGAGGTGTCACAAAAAGATTTGGATCTACTGTTGCAAATGAAGATGTAAATCTCGAGATTTACAGGGGAGAGATTCTTGCACTTCTCGGTGAAAATGGAAGCGGAAAAACTACGCTTATGAATATGCTGTCAGGCATTTATTTCCCTGATGATGGCTCTATTTTTATTGACGGGAAAGAGGCTGTGATCAGATCACCTAAGGATGCATTTAATCTGGGTATAGGAATGGTGCATCAGCACTTTAAACTGGTTGATGTACTGACAGTTACAGAAAATGTTATTCTCGGGCTGGAAGGAAAACTGAACATCAGGGAAGCGTCGGCACGTATCAGGGAAATCTGTGATAAATACGGATTTGACGTAGATCCTGACCAGAAAATTTATAATATGTCAGTTCCTCAGAAGCAGACTGTTGAGATATTGAAGGTTATATACAGAGGGGCAGATATACTGATTCTCGATGAGCCTACAGCTGTACTTACTCCACAAGAAACGGAGAAGCTGTTCAATGTTGTGCGCAATATGAAAGCCGACGGCAAGGCTATCATTATTATCACCCACAAGATGAACGAAGTTGAAGAGCTGTCTGATCGTGTGGCCGTTCTCCGAAAGGGAAAATATATAGGTCAGATGTGGACTAAGGATACAAATGCTGCTGAGATGACAAATATGATGGTAGGACGCTCTGTCACTCTGAATATCGAGAGACCTGAGCCTGTAGATCCTAAGCCTAGAATTGAAGTAAAGAATCTCACAGTGCGCAATATCGAGGGTGTTGTCAAATTAAATGACGTGTCATTTACTGCAAACAGCGGCGAGATTCTGGGAATAGCAGGCATTTCGGGGTCTGGCCAAAAGGAACTTCTTGAAGCCATAGCCGGGCTTCAGCGTGCAGAATCCGGAAGTATCACATATATAGAGGACGACGGTACATATGAAGAAATTCTCGGGGCAGATCCTCTTAGAATTGCCGAAATGGGCGTCAGCCTGTCATTCGTTCCTGAGGACAGAATCGGAATGGGTCTTGTAGGAAATATGGACCTGACAGAAAATATGATGCTGCGTTCCTTCAGAAAAGGCAGATCTATTTTTACAGACAGAAAGGAACCGAAAAAGCTTGCAGAAACAGTTGTTGAAGATTTAGAAGTAGTAACTCCTAGTCTCGATACTCCTGTAAGGCGTCTTTCAGGAGGAAATGTACAGAAGATTCTCGTCGGACGTGAGATTTCGACTACACCGACGGTTCTTCTTACGGCATATGCAGTGAGAGGACTAGATATAAATTCTTCTTATACTATCTATGATCTTATCAATAGACAGAAGCAAAAGGGCGTTGCTGTCATATTTGTAGGAGAAGATCTCGATGTACTTATGCAGCTTTCAGATCGTATACTTGTTCTTTGTGATGGTGAAGTCAGTGCAATTGTAGATGGCAGAACTGCTGACAAGGCAGAGGTTGGACTTATGATGACACATGTAGGAGGTAAAGCAGATGGAAAATAAAAGACGTGAACCTCTTATTCATATTACAAAAAGAAGCAATGTCTCGTGGGGCACAGCATGGCTTATCAGGATTGCATCTATTGCTGCGGCTTTGATTGTTTGCGCGGTCATTACGACACTGTTTACGGGTGACAATCCTATACAGGTTTTCATGTCTATTATCGACGGTGCATTTGGCTCTGAAAGAAAGACATGGATCACGCTTCAGAATCTTTCGATCCTTCTTATCATAACTCTTGCTTTGACGCCCGCATTTAAAATGCGATTTTGGAATATCGGAGGCGAAGGGCAGATCCTCATGGGAGGCCTTGCAGCAGCTGCATGTATGATATGTATTGGAGACAAAATTCCAAATCCAGCTTTGATCGTATTGATGGTCATTGCAAGCTTGGCTGCCGGAGCGATCTGGGGCGCAATTCCAGCTATTTTTAAAGCAAAATGGGGCACAAACGAAACTCTCGCTACACTTATGATGAACTATATAGCGATTCAGCTTGTAGCATATTATACGGTAGTATGGGAAGTTCCTAAGGGATCAGGCAAGATTGGAATCATCAATCAAAAGTCATGTGCCGGATGGCTTCCTGAAATTGCAGGAAACAAATATATCCTCACTATTTCAATTGCTGTGATACTTACAGCTGCGATGTATATTTACTTCCGCTATAGTAAACAGGGATATGAAATTTCGGTTGTCGGTGAAAGTGAGAGAACCGCAAGATATGTAGGAATAAAGGTAGAAAGAGTTATCGTCCGCACGATGATCATCTCGGGCGCAATCTGCGGCCTTGCAGGTCTTCTGCTTGTAGCAGGCATAAATCATACGATTACTACTACGATCACAGACAGTCAGGGATTCACAGCCGTTATGACCTCATGGATGGCTCAATTCAATCCTATAGCAATGATATTCTCTTGTTTCCTTATCATTTTTATGAACAGAGGTGCAGGACAGATCTCAACTACATTTGGACTAAATCATTCATTCTCCGATATACTCACAGGCATCATACTCTTTTTCATTATCGGAAGCGAGTTCTTTATAAATTACAAGCTCAATTTCCGACAAAAGCATACGGAGACAGAAAAGCTCGAGGCTGCAGGAGCTGGCGAAGCTGCAGAAGCTGGCGAGGCTGTAGAAGCTGACGAAGCTGCCGAAACTGTAGGGGCTGACGAAGCTGACGAAGCTGGCGAGGCTGCAGGAGCTGGCGGAGCTGCCGAAACTGTAGATGCACAGAAAAATGATGAATCTGAAACGTATCAGGATGCAGAAGTAAAGGAGGGTGAAGCATAATGTTGGATTTGACAGTATTCATTCCGAGAGCAATCAGCCAGGGAATTCCTCTTCTTTACGGAAGTACTGGTGAAATAATTACAGAAAAAGCAGGAAATCTGAATCTCGGTATTCCGGGCGTAATGTACGTAGGTGCTATCAGCGGTGTAATAGGCTCATTTTATTATGAACAGTCAGTCGCTTCTGGTGGAAGCATAAACGGCTTCCTTGCCCTTGCGATTCCACTAGCATGCTCGCTCATAGGCTCGCTTATCATGGGTCTCATTTACTGCTTGCTTACGATTACACTTCGTGCAAACCAAAATGTTACAGGACTTGCTATGACTACATTTGGCGTTGGATTTGGTAATTTCTTCGGAGGCTCTCTTATAAAGCTTTCAGGAAGCGATGTCCCTTCGATAGCACTTTCAGCGACAAGCAGTTATTTTAGCAAATCACTGCCATTTGCAAGTAGTCTTGGCTGGTTTGGAAAAATCTTCCTGTCATACGGATTCCTTGCATATTTAGCTGTCATAATCGCTCTGCTGGCGTCTTACGTGCTAAATCATACCAGAACAGGTCTTCATCTGCGTGCAGTCGGTGAAAGTCCATCTACAGCAGATGCTGCAGGTATAAATGTCACAAAATATAAGTATGGTGCCACATGTCTCGGATGCATGATTGCTGGTCTTGGCGGGCTATACTATGTAATGGATTATGCTTGCGGTGTATGGTCAAATGACGCTTTCGGAGACAGAGGCTGGCTCGCAATCGCACTTGCCATTTTCACAATCTGGAGACCAAATGTAGATGTACTAGCATCGATTCTTTTTGGCGGACTTTATATACTTTATCTCTATATTCCTTCAGGAATCGATCATATGGAATATAAGGAGTTATACAAAATGATTCCTTACGTGGTTACACTGATAGTGCTTGTAGTTGTAAGTATGAGAAATAAGCGCGAAAATCAGCCGCCGGCATCACTTGGTCTTCCTTATTTCAGAGAAGACCGATAAGGAAAATGGCCGGCTTGAAGAACGATAACGAAGATGGCTAGCCTGAAGATCGAGAACGAAAATGGCTGGCATGAAGATTGAGAACGAAGATGGCTGGCCTGAAGATCGAGAAAGAAAATGGCCGGCTTGAAGAACGATAACGAAAGTGGCTGGCATGAAGATCGATAACGAAAACGGCTGAGAAGAAGAGACGCCGCATCAATGGTCGCAAGACCATTGATGCGGCGTCCTTTAGTTGCAATCCTTGATATCTTCAATCGAAGCCGTGCTTATTTTATAACTCTTACTCTGGTAACTCCGTTGATAGAAGTGAGCTTTTCTACGATAGAATCATCGATCTTTGAGTCGAGGTCGTAGATGGAGTAAGCATACTCACCGCTGCTCTTGTTTACCATATGATTGATATTGCATTCCGAAAGAATAGTAGTTACCTGAGCAATCATATTTGGAATATTCTTATTGAAGACTGTGATACGCGATTCAGATGTGCATTTTCCGAGATTGCAATTTGGGAAATTTACAGAATTTGTAATATTTCCATTTTCGATATAGTCCATCATTTCTTCCACAGCCATGGTAGCGCAGTTGTCCTCAGCTTCAGCTGTAGAAGCACCAAGATGAGGTGTGAGGATAGTATTTGGAAGAAGATTTGTCTCTTCATTTGGGAAGTCGCAGATGTACTTGCTGATGATGCCCTTGTCGAGAGCATCCTTAAGAGCTTCGTTGTCAACTATAGATGCTCTTGCATAATTCATCAGGACTGCGCCTGGCTTTATCTTTGAGAATGTGTCGGCGTTGATCATGCCATTTGTAGATGAGTTTGCATGAACATGGACTGTGAGGAAGTCAACGTCAGGCAGCATCTTGTCTATGCTGTCTACAACTTTTACACCGCTTGAGAGGTGAAGAGCATTATTTACAGAAAGGTATGCATCGTAGCCTATTACATTCATGCCCAGCATAGCTGCAGCATTTGCAACAGGAACGCCGATGCCGCCAAGACCGATTACACCGAGAGTCTTTCCTATGATCTCATTTCCTTTAAACTGGCTCTTTCCTTTTTCAACCTGCTTTGCGATGTCGCCTTCAAGGCCTGAAGCCCATACAGAACCGCCGATGATATCTCTGGATGCGAGGAGTAAGCCTGCGATAACGAGTTCCTTGACAGCATTTGCATTTGCGCCAGGAGTGTTGAAGACAACGATGTTATTTTCTGAGCACTTGTCGACAGGGATATTATTTACGCCGACACCAGCGCGGGCGATACAAAGCAATTCGTCAGAAAAGTCCATTTCTTTCATGTTCTGACTTCTGACAACGATACCTTCAACGGCATCTAAGTCTTCGATTATCTCATAATCATCAGTGAGCTTACTAAGCCCCACTGGCGAGATTTTGTTTAGCGTAGCTATTTTATGCATAATAGTGAATAACCTTTCTTCTATTTATTTTCTAATTCGAATTTTTTCATGAATTCAACAAGCTTCTTTACGCCTTCGTCAGGCATTGCATTGTAAATACTTGCACGCATGCCGCCTACAGAGCGGTGACCATTTAGATTTACGAGACCTTCAGTCTTTGCTTCAGCGACAAATTTCTTGTCGAGGTCAGCATCGCCTGTGACGAAGACAACATTCATCAGTGAACGGTCTTCGATAGCAACAGGACAGTTGAAGAGTTCGCTGTTGTCGATGTGGTTGTAAAGCATCGCAGCCTGTTCTTCATTGTGCTTCTGGATAGCAGCAACACCGCCTTGCTTCTTGATCCACTGGAACATGAGACCTGCCATATAGATTGAGTAGCAAGGAGGGGTATTATACATAGAACCCTTATCTGCATGAATCTTATAATCAAGATAAATAGGTGTATTTGCAGGAGCATGACCGATGAGATCATCGCGGATGATTGCAATAGTAACGCCTGCAGGGCCTACATTCTTCTGTGCTCCAGCATAGATGAGACCGAAGTCTTCAACATTGTAAACTTCTGAGAGGAAGTTTGAAGACTGGTCAGCCGCAAGAATGATGTCGCCTGTATCAGGAATGTAGCTGTAACGGCTGCCATATATAGTATTGTTCGTAGTAATATAAACATAGTCAGCGTCTGCTCTGAAATCTTCCTTGCCGAGTCTAGGAATGTATGTGAAAGTATCTGCTTCAGAGGTTCCTGCAATGCGGATATCACCAAACTTTTCGGCTTCCTTGGCAGCTTTCTTTGCCCACTGGCCTGTAACGATATAGTCAGCCTTCTTTGAGTTTCTCAGAAGATTTATAGGAACCATCGAAAACTGGAGAGTTCCGCCGCCCTGAAGGAAGAGAACCTTGTAGTTTTCAGGGATGTTCATGAGATCTCTAAGATCAGCTTCAGCTGTATCGATAATATCCTGGAATACCTGTGATCTGTGACTCATTTCCATAACTGACATACCGCAGCCCTTATAGTTAAGCATTTCCTTTGCAGCCTGTTCTAGGATTTCTACAGGAAGCCCTGAAGGACCCGCAGAAAAATTAAATACTCTGTCCATTTTTTTCTCCTTTATGAATGTATTTGTAACAATGTTGTTATTGTAATTCTGGCGTTCTCGTAATATCATAATATATACGCTGATTTGAAATGTGTCAGACGATATATCTAAACGTCAGATGTCTTCTGGTTTCAGCAAGCGGCAAGCTTCACTCACGATTTTTCCTAGAGATATGATCTTGCGGCGAAGCCAGAAAATGATTGAAAATCATGCCGCACTTATTTGGTATATAATATACTTATTATACATCAAATTAGAAAAAATCGCCATTTAATATCGTGAAATTTTTCACTTTCTTATAATGTATACAATTATACGCTCATGTCGTGAAATAGTAAAGTAAAAATTTGTATAAAATCAAATGATACTTGAAAGAAAATCATATGTAACTTGAAAAACTCGAAAGGTGCTCGAAAGAACTCGAAAGGTGCTCGAAGGAACTCGAAAGGTGCTCGAAAGAAGTCGAAAGGTGCTTGAAGGGAACTGAATGGTGCTCGGAAGAACTCGAAAGGTGCTTGAAGGGAACTGAAAGGTGCTCGGAAGAACTCGAAAGGTGCTTGAAGGGAACTGAATGGTGCTTGAGGGAAATCGAAAGGTGCTTGGAAGAACTCGAAAGGTGCTCGAAAGAACTCGAAAGGTGCTCGAAAGAACTCGAAAGGTGCTAGAAGGAAGTCGAAAGGTGCTTGGAAGAAAATCAAACGGTATTTGTAAGAAAATCGAATGATATTCACAAGTAAAATGAAAAAGTAGATTGACAATCAAATTTCAAGCATAGAAACAAGCTGCGGCATAGTATGGAAAACTGCGACATAGTATGGAAAACTGCGGCAGAGTATGAAGAATTGCGACAGAGTATAGAAAAGATAAAATGAAGGGAGAAAAACAATTATTATGAAATATCTTATCGTGCTTACAGACGGAGCTGCTGGAAGACCACTTGATATTATAGGAGGAAAAACTGCACTCGAAGCGGCCAATATGCCAACAGTTGATGAATTTGCTGCTCATGGAGAGGTAGGGATGGTAAAGACTGTTCCTGACGGAATGGCGCCTGGAAGTGACGTCGCAAATCTTTCAGTCATGGGATATCCTCCAGAAAAGTATCACACAGGAAGATCACCGCTCGAGGCTGCAAGCATGGGAATTGACATGCTCTCTTCTGATGTAGCTTTCCGCTGCAACATTATTACTGTGGAAGGTGATGGCGCATATGAGGATCTTACGATCAAGGATCACAGCTCAGGTGATATTACAAATGCTGAGGCAGAGGAACTTATAAAGTGCATTGAGGAAAATCTTGGTACAGATACGATTCACTTTTATCCAGGAGTGAGCTATCGTCATGCTATGATAGTAAATAATGGCTCGACTGATTATGAGCTGACTCCTCCACATGATGTCCTTGAGCAGAAGGTTGGACCAAATCTTCCAAAGGGGGAAGGCTCTGAATTTATTACGGAAATCATGAAGAAAAGCTATGAGCTTCTCAAGGATCATCCTGTAAATGTATCGAGAAGAGAACGTGGCTTAAATCCAGGAAATACAGCATGGATTTGGGGACAGGGCAGAAAGCCTGCCTTGACACCTTTTGAGGACCGTTTCGGAAAGAAAGGTGCTGTCATTTCTGCGGTAGATCTTATCAAGGGAATTGCTGTTTGCTCAGGCATGGATTCTATCGATGTTGAGGGGGCTACAGGTACTATAAAGTCAAACTTTGAAGGGAAAGCTGAAGCGGCAGTTAAGGCATTTAAAGATGGCCATGACTTTGTATATATACATCTCGAGGCGCCAGATGAGTGTGGGCATCAGGGATCTATAGAGGAAAAGATAGAGAGTCTTGAAATCATTGACAGAAAGATTGTAAAGCCCGTCACTGATTACTTGAAGTCTACAGGCGAGGATTTCAGATTTATGATTCTGCCAGATCATCCGACTCCAGTAAGCATCAGAACTCATGCACCAGAGCCTGTGCCATATGTCCTGTATGATAGCAGAGTTGATAGTGATAAGCCTGAAAATTGCTATACAGAAAAATGCGGCACGCAAAGCGGTATCTACTTTGATGCTGGATTCAAGCTTACAGACCATTTTTTTGAAAAATAATCGCCTGGATTTCAAGTGAACCCCACCGCATACCCGTGACCCTAACCGCATATACATGACCTTAGTTGTGGGGACACAAGTGGAAAAAGAATCGTGATATCATCGTGACATCATGATGGGATTACGGCGGAAATATGGTGGGAATATGATGGTATTACGATGGAACTGTGATGAAATTACGATGAAATCATGATGAGATTACGATGAAATGATGATGGCGTTATGCTGTGACATTAGAACTTTGTAACTTTATGCATTATTTGATTTAGCCATATGGCAGAGGTGAAGTATGAGACTTAAAATCAAAGACAGATTAATATGCCTAGTGATGAGTGTTGTAATGGTTTTGTGCTGTACACCGCTGTCGCTAGAAACGTATGCCGTTACTGGTTCAAGCCAGAGCGGAGTAGTGGATGACGGCGGATCAGATATAACTGCCGGACAGGACGCAGAAGATGATTATGACGAATCACAATATGATGATTCGCAGAACAATGACAAGAATTCCAACAAGAATTCAGATAAGAATTCCAATAAAAACTCAGATAAGAATTCCAATAAAAATTCAGACAAAGAAACATCTTCATCAGATGAAAAAAAGAGTGAAGACACAAAGAATGATACAGATGAAGAAGATTCAGACTCTGATACAGATTCTGACGATAAAGATAAAAGCTCAGATGAAGAGGAAAAAGAAAAAGCTGACGACTTCATTATATCAGGTCTTGCAGAGGACGAGGATCCAGATTCATATCCAGAGCTTACAGGAACGTCAGCAGTTCTCATAAATATGGACACAGGCGAAGTCATATATGGAAAAAATAAGGACGAAATGCGTTATCCGGCGAGCACGACAAAGATAATGACCGCCATGATTGTCCTTGAAAATATGAAGCTTAGCGATGTCTGTACTGTAAGTGCAGAGGCAGCAGAGGCAGAAGGCAGCATATTAGAAGTGAAGGAAGGCGAAGAGCTGACTGTAGAGCAGCTCCTTTATGCACTGATGCTCCAGTCGGCAAATGATGCAGCTGTAGTCCTTGCAGAATCATGCGCAGGCAGCGTCGAAAAATTTGTAGACCTTATGAATGAGAAGGCAGAGTCACTTGGAGCCACAAATACAAATTTTGTAACTCCAAATGGACTTCCAGATGACTTGCATTATACGACAGCTGCAGATATGGCACGCATCGCACAGGCGGCTATGAAGATAGACGCTTTTAGAGAAATCGTAAAGACAGTCGAGTATACGATCCCCGAAACAAATGAATGCTCAAAAGAAAGAACTGTAAAAAATAGAAATAAGCTTCTTTTCAGTGATACAGAAGTCGAGATAGACGGCGAGAGCAGGGAAATTCAGTACGAGGGTGCAATCGGCATAAAAACAGGTCATACTGAGGATGCGGGATATTGTCTGGTATCAGCTGCTGAAAGAGATGACATGACATTGCTTGCAGTAGTTTTTGAATCAGACGAGAATAATATTTTCTCAGACAGCATAAAGCTTCTCGACTATGGATTTGACAATTTTGAGCTGCACGACCTTGGCATGAAGGCAGGAAAGTCAGTAGGAGAGATCACAATTTCGGGCGGCATGCCATCTAAGGTAGACGTGACAGTCAAGAAGGACGTCTGCGTCATGGATTCTGGCAAGAATGACAAAGACTACAACATGTCGATTAAAGGAGAAAAATTGGAAGCTCCTGTAAAAAAAGGCACATATGCTGGTCGTTTGATAGTCAGTGAAGATGACAGGGAGGTCGCATCGTTTGACTTATATACTATGAGCGATGTAGAGGAATTTACCATTGGAAAGGCACTCAAAAGGAATATTTTGCCAATAATCGGAAAGATTCTCGTGATCCTTTTAGTAATAGCTGCTGTGGGCGGGGCGGCATACATGCTTCTTGTGACATATATCAGACGAAAGGATGACAAAAAGAAAGCAGCTCGTATGCATGACCGTGAAGAGCGCGAACGCGAGTATAGGGAGAGAAGTAAAAAAAGCAATATAGATCGTTTATACGAGGAAGCTAAAAGAAAATATGGCTCGACAGACTACAGCAGCAGATATAGCGACAGATATGATGACGGATATGATGGCGGATATAGCTCGAGAGAAAATGACAGCAGATATGGTTCGGGCAGATATCATGGCGGCTACTCTGATGATTATTCTGGCGATTACTCTGATGATTATTCTGGCAATTACTCTGATGATTACTCTGGCGATTATCCTAGATACAGATATTATGACGACAATTATGACTCTGATGAGTATTATGATGACTACTCAGATGATGAATATTCGGATGAATACTATGATGATGATTCGGGCATAAATTATGGAGACACTTATACAGAGGAATATGAAAAGGGTCTTTTTAGGAGAGGCAAGAGCGATTGGTATGATTGATGAATCTTGTTTGCGGGCTTGCAAATGATGATCGGGCTTGGAGATGAAGCTGCTAGGCTTGCAAATGATGATCGGGCTTGGAGACGAAGCTGCCAGGCTTGCGAAGAAATTGAATGAGCAGATGAAGATCCGGGCTTGAAATGGACGGTGCTGACGCATATCGCTGATATGTGTCAGCACCGTTTAGAACTTTTTGAAAGCAACCTGCAGCACCTGCGCAGCTTTAGTTTTGCGAGACTTTATTGTGTTATGCATAAATAAATATGAAATATTGACGGGTAAAATCAAAAAACGATAAAAAATCAAAAGAACAGGCAAAATACGATGAAAAATATGATGTTTTTCAGATTTGTGACCGAAGGATAAAAGCTGAAATGGTAAAAATAAGAAAATAATTATTTTTTTTATATCTATAACAATGTTAAATAAATAACTCTAATAATTCATTAAATGCGGAAAAAGGAAAAGAATCATTTTAGATTGAAATGTCAGAGTGAAATGTGATTTTAGTCTTTCTCTTCATCTCGATTAAGGCATGGAAATACGTTAAAATTGGAATACTTAAGGGCGCTTTGTCAGAAAATTTTATATTGTACTTGTAAAGCGAAGATGATATTATGAAAGTCATGAGCAAATTTTTGCTAATTTGAAAATTCAAATAGCTAATTGTGCCCTTTATGGCAGTTTTTTGGTGCTTATTTTGTATGTAAAAATGGCATTTATTGTCTATTTTATAACACTCTCGAATGCTAAGCCGCTTTTCGATAAATTGCCATGAAGGGGTTATTTTGTTACAATAGACATGAGCAAAATGAGCGCTTGTTGTCAGGCTCGTAATCTAGACACAGGCGGTCATATTATTTCAGGTTTGTAATGGCATATTCAAAGGAGGTAGGTTTGAATGAGCAAAAAGCGTACAGTTGATATTACGGATGCACAGCTTAAGGGCATCAATGATATCATTGAAAAGTACAAGGATACTAAAGGTGCGTTGATACCGACACTGCATGAGGTTCAGGAATATTTTGGTTATCTTCCTGTCGAAGTACAGAAGATCATTTCCGAAGGCTTGGGCATTCCTCTTGCAGAAATCTATGGAGTAGTTACATTCTACGCACAGTTCTCTACTCAGCCTAAGGGACAGTACACGGTAAGTGTATGTCTTGGTACTGCATGTTATGTAAAGGGTTCTGGAAAGATCCTTGAAAAGTTTGAAAGTATTCTCGGAATAAGTGCCGGCGAAGTTACTGAAGATGGTATGTTTGGTATAGAAGCATGCCGTTGCATAGGTGCATGTGGTCTTGCACCTGTAGCTACAGTAAATGGCGAAGTATATGGACGTCTCGTTCAGGCCGACGTTCAGGGTATTTGCGACAAATACATGGAAGCTTAGTAAATGGAAGTACATATTTGGAGGTAATCTAAATGAAATCGATCGCTGAACTGGCCGAATTGAGAGCAAAAAGCATAGCTGAAGTTGGTATGAGAGACAGCAGCTTGAAGATGGATGCAGCAGAAGGTAAGGAAAGAGCTCAGGTTTTGATCTGCGGCGGTACAGGCTGTCTGTCATCAAACTCTGAAAAGCTCAGAGACCGTCTTCTTGTAAAGCTTGAAGAACTCGGCATCAAGGATGAAGTAAAAGTTATTATGACAGGCTGCTTTGGTCTTTGCGCAGCAGGTCCTATCGTTGTTGTATATCCTGAAGGAACTATTTACTCAAAGGTTACTGTCAAGGATATCGAAACTATCGCAGAAGAACATCTTTTAAAAGGAAATATCATAGACAGACTGATACTCGGTACAAGCTCAGAGTGCTATGACGAGGAAGGAAATCCTGCAGAGCATGCAGACTTCTTCTCTATCCAGAAGAGAGTTGCACTCAGAAATTGCGGACGTATCAATCCAGAAGACATTACAGAATATATAGCATTTGACGGTTATCAGGCACTAGGCAAGGTTCTTACTGAGATGACTCCTCAGCAGGTTATTGATGTGATCAAGGAATCAGGTCTTAGAGGCCGCGGCGGTGCAGGCTTCCCTACAGGTACGAAGTGGTCTTTCGCAGCTGCTTCAGAAGGTCCTGTAAAGTATGTAGCATGCAATGCCGATGAAGGTGACCCAGGCGCATTCATGGACAGATCTATCCTTGAAGGCGACCCTCATTCGGTTCTCGAAGCAATGGCTATCGCAGGATATGCTATTGGTTCATCACAGGGATATATCTATGTAAGAGCAGAATATCCTGTAGCAGTAAATAGATTAAATATCGCTATCGAACAAGCTCACGAATATGGTCTTCTCGGCGAAGATATCTTCGGAACAGGCTTCAATTTCGATATCGGTATCAGACTAGGCGCAGGCGCATTCGTATGCGGAGAAGAAACTGCCCTCATGAATTCAATCGAAGGCAAGAGAGGTGAACCTCGTCCTCGTCCTCCATTCCCTGCTTCTAAGGGTATCTTCGACAAGCCTTCTATGCTGAACAATGTAGAGACATATGCAAACGTATGCCAGATCATCCTCAATGGACCAGAATGGTTTGCTTCGATGGGTAAGGATGCATCTAAGGGTACTAAGGTATTCGCAGTAGGCGGAAAGATTGTAAATACTGGTCTTGTAGAAATAGAAATGGGTACTACACTCAGAGACGTTATCTACAATATCGGCGGCGGTGTTCCAAATGGCAAGAAGTTTAAGGCAGCCCAGACGGGCGGTCCTTCAGGCGGATGTATTCCTTCCGAATATATCGACACCCCTATGACATATGAGGATCTCAGTGCACTTGGTTCCATGATGGGATCAGGCGGTCTCATCGTTATGGACGAAGAAAACTGTATGGTTGATATCGCAAAATTCTTCCTTGGATTTACAGTAGACGAATCATGCGGCAAGTGCCCTCCATGCAGAATTGGTACAAAGAGAATGCTCGAAATTCTCGAAAAGATTACTCAGGGAAGAGCAGAGCTTGAAGATATTGACAAGCTAGAAGTTTTGGCAAAGAATATCAAGGCATCAGCTCTCTGCGGTCTCGGCCAGACTGCACCGAACCCTATCCTCAGCACTCTGAGATATTACAGAGACGAATATATTGCACACGTTGTTGATAAGAGATGCCCTGCAGGAGTCTGCAAGGAACTCATCCAGATAAAGATTGATCCTTCTAAGTGCAAGAGCTGCGGTATGTGCGCAAGAATGTGTCCAGCAACAGCAATCAGAGGCGAGAAGAAGGTTCCATACGAAATCGATCAGTCTAAGTGCCTGAAGTGCGGCGCATGTCTTGAAAAGTGTCCGTTCAAGGCCATTTACAGAGAAGCGTAGGAGGATAATCAAAAATGAGTATGGTTAATATTACTATTGATGGAAAAGCATTACAGGTACCTGCTGGTACAACTGTATTAGAAGCAGCGAAGCAAGCTGGAATCAATATTCCTACGCTTTGCTACTTAAAGGGCGTAAATGAAATCGGTGCATGCAGAATGTGTCTCGTTGAAATCAAGGGTGCGAGAGCTCTACAAGCTGCCTGCGTATATCCTGTAGCTGAAGGAAATGAAATCCTGACAGCTTCTCCTAAAGTAAAGGAAGCAAGAAAAGTAAATCTCGAGCTGCTTCTCTCTAATCACGAAAGAGAATGTCTTACATGTGTAAGAAGTAAGAATTGTGAACTGCAGTCACTTGCTCAGGAATTAAATGTTGAAGATATCAGATTTGAAGGCGAAAAATGTGCTCTCCCTAAGGACAAGACATCACCTTCTATCGTGAGAGATCCTAAGAAATGTATCGCTTGCAGACGCTGCGTAGGCGCTTGTAAGAATGTTCAGAAGATTGGCGTTATCGATGCAGTAAACAGAGGCTTCAATACATCTATCGAGCCTGCATTTGGCTTAGGTCTTGGCGAAGTAGCATGCGTAAATTGCGGTCAGTGCTTAGTTGCATGTCCTGTGGGCGCTATCTATGAAAAGAGTGCGATAAATGATGTATGGGCAGCGATCGCTGACCCTGAAAAGGTTGTCCTTGTACAGACTGCACCTGCAGTAAGAGCAGCAATTGGCGAAGAATTTGGCATGCCTATCGGCACAGCTGCTACAAAGCAGATGGTAGGTGCTTTACGCAGCCTTGGCTTTGATAAGGTATTTGATACAGATACAGCAGCTGACCTTACAATCTTGGAAGAAGGTACAGAGCTGCTTCAGAGAATTCAAAATGGCGGAACTCTTCCACTTATCACTTCATGCAGCCCTGGCTGGATCAAATATTGTGAACATTACTATCCTGAATTCCTCGACAATCTTTCTTCATGCAAGTCTCCTCACGAGATGTTTGGTGCAGTACTCAAGACTTATTATGCAGAAAAGAATGGAATCGACCCTCATAAGATTGTAAATGTATCAGTTATGCCATGCGTAGCTAAGAAATTCGAATCAGCAAGGCCTGAATTGTCACATGACGGCATGCAGGATGTTGATTATGTAATTACTACTAGGGAACTCGCTAAGATGATTAAGGAAGCTCGTATCGACTTCAATTTATGCGATGGCGAATTTGAAGATCCGTTTGGACCTGCATCAGGCGCTGGCGTTATCTTCGGTGCTACAGGCGGTGTTATGGAGGCTGCTCTCAGAACAGTTGCTGACGTACTTACTGGTGAAGATATCGAACAGATTGAATATCAGGATGTAAGAGGTCTTGAAGGCATCAAGGAAGCTACAGTAAGTGTAGCTGGTCTTGATGTGAAGCTTGCAGTAGCTCATGGTCTTGGAAATGCTTCAGCTCTTCTTGACAAGATCAAGGCTGGCGAAGCAGAATACCACTTCATCGAGATCATGGCTTGCCCTGGCGGCTGCGTAACTGGCGGCGGTCAGCCTATCCAGCCTGCAGGTGTAAGAAACTGGGTGAACCTGTCCGAACTCAGAGCAAAGGCTCTCTATGACGAAGACAGACGTCTCCCTATCAGAAAATCTCATAAGAACCCTGTCATTATGAAGAATCTGTATGAAGACTGGCTCGGCGAACCTTGCGGCGAGCTCTCACATCACTTGCTCCACACACATTATACTCCAAGAGACAGATTCTAGTGCTGCAGCTTGAAGCTGTATGTTGAGTCCCAATTTTGGTACCGGAGCTATTGGCAACAGAGACGTTGGTACCGGGGTCATTGGACCGAAGACATTGGAGCCAAAGTCATTGGTAGCGGGGTCATTGGACCGAATACATTGGAGCCAAGTCGTTGGTGCCGGGGTCATTGAGACTGGAGTCAGAGATAAAGTATGATGCATGTAAGTTTGAAATGGCTGCATGACAAGCAGAATCATTATGAAAAGGGAATCCTTGTGAAAAGGTCTTTTATGCTTGCATGAAATTTAAAACCCGCAATGCAGAATTAATTCTGCATTGCGGGTTGTGTGCTTTTTGTATATTCGATTACAAATAACTGCCGCTACTCGCAGCCGATAGGCATCGATTGTGACCATCCGCAATCAATAGGCGTCGATTGTGGCTATTCGCAATATTTGATATTTGTTTTCTAAATCAGCGATTTTTTAACTGCTTCTGCGAGCTGTGTGCGGTCTATAATATCCTTGTGAAGTATTTCTTTTTTATCGAGGTCCTTAAGGCCTGCTGGGATAGGCACGCCGGTCTTTTCGTTTAGTGCACGCACATATGCAAAGCCATCAGCTTCCTTAGGCATGCCTAGTGCATCAGATACGCTTGCAGCAAACTTATAAGCACTTGCTGTAGAAGCAATCACAGCAGGAGTTTCGTCGCCTGTAGCAGCCTTGTAGTCGTTGTATACCTTATATGCAACAGCAGTATGTGTGTCTATGAGATATCCGTAATCACTATAAAGCTGGCCGATGGCTGCCTTAGTTTCTTCCTCATCAGCAGAGCCTGCTGCGAAGCATGAGAGACCTTCGCGAATTTTTTCATTTATAGTATATTTCTTTTCGCTTCCAAGTTTTTCCATGAGTTCTGTAACCATCTCACCGTCATTTCCGCTGAGGTGATAAAGAAGTCTTTCAAGATTGCTCGAAATGAGTATATCCATGGAAGGTGAATTTGTGCAGAAAAACTCACGATTGATATCATATATACCTGTATTTAGGAAGTCCGTGAGGACATTGTTTTTATTTGAGGCACAGATGAATTTGTTTACTGGAATGCCCATCTTCATAGCATAATAAGCTGCGAGAATATTTCCAAAGTTTCCTGTAGGAACTACGATATTCATCTTTTCACCCGGCTTGATTGCTCCATCTTCGAGCAGCTTGATATATGAATATACATAATAAGCTACCTGAGGGACAAGACGTCCGATGTTGATTGAGTTTGCAGAAGAAAGCTTTACGCCCTTGTCTGCGAGCATGGCATTGAATTCATCATCATCGAATATTTTCTTGACACCTGTCTGAGCATCATCGAAATTTCCTTTAATAGCGAAAACATGGGTATTTGCGCCCTCCTGCGAAGTCATCTGTCTTTTTTGAACCTCGCTTACGCCGTCAGAAGGGAAGAAGACGATGATTTCTGTTCCTTCAACATCAGCAAATCCTTCAAGAGCTGCCTTTCCTGTATCTCCAGAGGTAGCAGTGAGGATAGCGATTTTCTTATCTTCATTTTCCTTCTTGACAGCAGTTGTCAGCAGATAAGGAAGTATCGAGAGTGCCATATCCTTAAAAGCGGATGTCTTTCCGTGATAAAGCTCTAGGAAATAAGCTCCACCTGCCTTTGCAATAGGAACAATGTCAGCAGCTTCAAATTTTTCGTCATAAGCGCCATCTACACAAGCCTGAATCTCTTCGTCTGTATAATCAGTGAAAAATGACGAAATGACAGCCTTTGCGATATCCTTGTAAGGCTTGCCGATCATATCGGCAGGATTGAAAGGCAGTGCAGGGAAGGAATCGGGAACATAAAGACCTTTATCCTCTGCAATTCCTTTGATTACTGCCTGTGCAGCAGTTTTTACATTCTTGCTGCCGCGGGTACTTTTGTAATTTATCATATTAGCTCCTTCACGTAAAATATTCTGATACAGTAATAATCTTAATCAAACGTCTATCTTCAAAAATACAATTATCTTAAGAAACCAGCCTCCGCAATGATTGCTCTAGAGTCTCAAATCCCGAAATAGAGGGGTTTCTTACTTCAAAAATATATTCTATCAAAAGAACGTGTCAAGTTCAAGCATAACGTGTCAAGTTCAAGCATAACGTGTCAAGTTCAAGCATAACGTGTCAAGTTCAAGCATAACGTGTCAAGTTCAAGCATAACGTGTCAAGTTCAAGCATAACGTGTCAAGTTCAAGCATAACGTGTCAAGTTCAAGCATAACGTGTCAAGTTCAAGCATAACGTGTCAAGTTCAAGCATAACGTGTCAAGTTCAAGCATAACGTGTCAAGTTCAAGCATAACGTGTCAAGTTCAAGCATGCTAATCTATAAGTGAAATGGAATCCACCTATAGAGGTGAGGAACCTGCCATTACGTTCTATAATCCGTCGCACGGGATGCGTGCGAAATGGGATTCTATAATCCGTCGCACGGGATGAATGCGAAATGGGCTTCTATAATCCGTCGCACGGGATGCGTGTGGAATGGGATTCTATAATCCGTCGCACGAGATGTATGCGAAATGGGCTTCTATAATCCGTCGCACGGGATGCGTGTGGAATGAGAAAAGGAAAAACGACACATGTATTGAGAACTAAGACTGAATGATGAGCCAAGAAAATTTACAAAAAATTTGCAAAAACTTCATATTAATTTACACCAATCCTTCATCGATGAAAAAAAATACTGTACATTTATTAGGAAATTTGCAATAATAAATAAGGTTAAAGTGAAAAGAGTCGAAGGATGGCTCGTAAAGTATTCGTAAAATATTTGTAAAAATATTGTGAGAGACCGGAGGTAAAAAGTTTGACTTTAAAAGCAGTACTTGCGCTTGGAGGCGGTGTGGGGATGTTCCTTTACGGAATGAATCTCCTTGGCGATGCGCTCAGCTCGCTTGCAGGCGAAAAAATGGAATCATTGCTAGAAAAGCTTACAAATAGTAAGCTTAAGGGGACATCCCTCGGCACACTTATCACAGGAATCATTCAGAGTTCGGCTGCCACGTGCATTATCGTACTTGGATTTGTAAATGCCGGAATTATGAATTTGTCACAAGGCATACCTGTCATCTTTGGAGCAAATATCGGTTCGACTGTCACTGGACAGATTCTAAGACTTGGTGATATTCAATCACAAAATGTATTTTTGACACTTCTTAAGCCGTCATCATTTGCACCTATTATTATAGTCGTCGGAGCGTTTATTTTATTATTTGGAAAGAAAAAAAAGACAAAAAATATTGCGAAGATTCTTATAGGATTTGGCATTTTATTCCAGGGCATGTCTACTATGGAACAGACTATGAGTGCAACTCTTACAAACAACCCTGATTTCCAAGCACTTATGGTGAAGTTTACAAATCCATTTATGTGTATTTTGGTGGGAATGGTGCTGACCATGATCATCCAGAGCTCATCGGCATCTGTAGGTATTTTGCAAGCTTTGACAGCGACTGGGGCTGTCACTTTTGAGACTGCAGTACCTATTATTTTCGGACAAAATATCGGAAAGTGTCTGACAGTATGGCTCGGCGCAATCGGTACAAATAAAAAAGCACGCCGTGCAGCACTTATTCATACGTTGTTTAATGTCATTGGTGTGATCATATTTGGCATACTCATGGCTATTCTCAAGGGCACATGCGGGAATTGGGCGCTTTGGGGACATATTATGAACAGAGGTAATGTCGCAGACTTCCACACGCTGTTTAATCTTGTTACAACTATTATCCTGCTGCCTTTCAGCGAGGCTCTTATCAAATTGTCGGGGAAAATTTTCAAGGACGATGATGACAACAGAATGCACAGGCTTGATATTCTTGATGAGCTATTTATCAATAATCCGCCTATCGCACTTGAGCAATGCCGAAAGGTTATTGCAAATATGTCTGTTACTGCCAGAGAAAATCTCGATATTGCAATCAGTCTTATCGACAAGTACAATATACCGAAGCACAATGAATTGAACGAAAATGAGCACTTCCTAGATAAGGCTGACACCAAGGTAAACAATTATCTTGTAAAAATTTCTGAAAGCAGCTTGAAACCATCTGAAACACTCGCTGTCACGGAGATGATGCATCTTGTAGGCGATTTTGAAAGGCTTGGCGATTATTGTGTCAAGATATCTAATGTTGCAGAATTCAATGCCACAAACAACATTGAATTTTCGGATGATGCCAAGAAAGAGCTTAAGGCTATCGGTTCAGCGACATGCAAGATTTTCGATATGACTCGAAAGGCATACAAAAATGCCGATGTTGCAGAAGCAAATCGTATAGGACCTCTTAAGAGCGTTATAAGCTCTATGAAGGAGGTTTTGACTGAAAATCATATAAGGAGACTCCAGAAAGGTAATTGTACTGTACAGGCAGGCGTATCATTTGTTGAGCTTCTTACAAATTATGCCAGAATTGCGAGTCATTGTGATACCATAGCGGGATATGTGATCCAGCGTGCTACGAACAGCAAGAAATTTGATACTCATTTCCGTTCTAAGAAGAAGGGAGAGAACAGAGAAATTTCTGACGAATACAAGGCTCTTCTCATGTTCTATGGGGCACAGTATAGCGAGTTTTTAAATTATGACGATGATGAGAATGATGACAGCGAACAGGGCGTAGTAATCAAAGGATAGAATTACTGACAGGCAAGAGGTCGGCTGATGCATCGAACAGACAAGGGTTCGGCTGATGCATCGAACGGGCAAAGATTCGGCTGATACATCGAACGGGCAAAGATTCGGCTGATACATCGAACAGACAAGGATTCGGCTGATGCATCGAACGAGCAAGGATTCGGCTGATGCATCGAACGAGCAAAGAATAGACTGACTGTTTGCAATAAGTCAAAATTTAATATTGAAAACGAAATTAGGCACGGGGAAGTGATAAATACTCACTTCCCCGTGCCTTTTAAGTGCTAATTTAAAATGCTGTCGTCGGGCTTTTTTGCATCGCAGCACAGATTTTTCTGTCAGTCGTTTGACTAGCGATATAAAAGCTTTTTTATTATTAATATTTGCCGTCAGTAAGCTGCCCGGTGCGATCATATCTTAATGATTCGAGGATCGCTTCAGCCTGCCGTTCGATATCAACATCGTCACCGTCAGTGGTTATGTCTGCGTGCAGATATCCGTCATCGGTGAGAACGAGAAAATCATAAGTATGGAGAGAAATCCCGTCGGTAGAAGCCGAGAGCTCAAAATAATAACCAGTATTTGGGCCTATTTGTTTTTCCGAAGGCTGCTTTATAAGCTTGAAATCGGAAATAGAGTCTGAATTTTTTCTCATATCAGAGATATATGATGCGATATAAGTATCCGCGTCTACGTCCTTGTCGTACCTCGAATCCATGGAGACATAGAGATATGAATGGCTTTCCTTACTTTTTGCTGCCAGAAGACCATTTTCGTTTGCCATGTCGGCACTTTGCCATGTATAAGGAACCTTTATTTTGCATGAGTGGTCATCGGACAACAATACATCATAATTTGATAATGGTTCTGTAGTCTTCATTGACATCGACCAAATAGCGAGCCCAGTTACCAGTAAAATGAGTATCACAACTATAATAGCAGACTTTGCCTTTTTACTTAGCGGAAAAATGGAGTTTTTTTTCAAATATGCATATCTCTCAGAGCTGCGATAAGAATCAGGCATATGTTGTACATCGGCATCAGATACTGCATTTGCTGATCGTGACGTAGGTTTTATCTTTCTGACCTTCTTTAACTGTACTCCAGACTTTCGCATGCCGCCGCTGCGATTGCGGCTGCCCTTGCCGTCATAAGGCGGCGTATTTTGAGAACCAGCTGCATAGCGGCTATTCGGACCTCTGTCAGGGGCGCTGCTGCCGGGACCTCTGCTAGTGCCAGGAGCGCGATTGCTAGAACCTCTGTCAGGGGCGCTGCTGCCGGGACCTCTGCCAGTGCCAGGAGCGCGATTGCTAGGACCTCTGTCAGGGGCGCTGCTGCCGGGACCTCTGCTAGTGCCAGGAGCGCGAT
>CAVJDC010000006.1:19967-31243 GCA_963648085.1 Anaerovoracaceae bacterium | reverse complement strand
GGACAGATTATGAAAAAATCTATAATTGTAAAAGCAGCCTCATTACTGCTTACTGCCAGTATGATATTCAGCTTTTCTGCTTGCGGAATCAACAAGGATCAGTCAGCTTCAGGCTCATCTGATGCAGAAGATGAAATCAATTTCAGCATAGACCTTGATGAAGACGGTTATTATGATGGTATCAAGGTAGCTGATTATGTTACGATAGAGAAGTATAAGGGAATCGAGATTCCTGCCTCCGAGGTAGAAGTAACTGATGATGAGATTCAGGATGAGATTGATTCTAAGCTTTCAGGTGAGGCTACAGAGGAGGAAATCACAGACAGAGCTGCTCAGTCAGGAGATACAGTAAATATTGACTATAAGGGAACTATCGACGGCGTAGAATTTGACGGCGGCACAGCTGAAGGATATGATCTTGAGCTTGGTTCGGGTACATTTATCGATGACTTCGAAACACAGATCGAAGGCCACAATATAAATGATGAATTCGATGTTGAAGTCACTTTCCCTGATGACTACCAGTCAGAAGATCTTGCAGGCAAAGATGCTACATTTGCAGTCAAGCTAAACTCAATCAAGGCTGAAGTCACACCAGAGCTTACAGACGAAACTGCAAAAGATCTTGGCTATGATTCGGTTGATGACATGAAGGCTCAGATTAAAGAGGATCTGACAGACACAAAGAAGCAAAATTACTTCTACAGCAATATAGACAAGCTTGCAGAGTTTAAGGATATTCCTGCAGATCTTATAGATCATCAGATAGACGTAAATGTCAAATTTACAAAAAAATATGTTGCAAACTATGGAATGTCATTTGAAGATTATCTTTCATCTTCAGGATATGATGACGAGGCAGCTTACAAAGAATCAATCAAGAGCTCAACCGAATCATCAATCAAAGCAAATTTCTATTTACAGTATGTATATGAAAAAGAAAAGATGAAGATAGATGATGCTGATTATAAAGAATATTTGAATATAGACGATCCAGAAGAATATTATGATACTTATGGTAAGGGTTATATAAATCAGGTAGTTAAGGCTTCAAAGGCTCTTGCATTCGTATGTGACAATGCCGAGATAAGTGACAAGTGAGGCTGATACTGACAGCAAAGCCGAAACCGAAACTGATGCCAAAGCAGCAGCTGCATCGGACAGCAAATCCATAACTAAAACTGAAGCTAAATCTGAAAAATAATTAGCGGATATCTTTGGCAAGCACTGACAAGTTTTCTTATAGAATCCACCACTGAAATAAAGGAATGAAAAGCGTCATCTGAAGTGGAAATGGACACGCTGCTGAAAAGTCGGCCAGGCAGCCCGCTGCCTATAGAGGCGGGCATTATCTGGCATTATGTTATACTTGTCTTTGACATGAAAAAACAGGACCGAAGAATTGGAAGATTCTTCGGTCCTGAAATTTTTTTGCTTCTGTCTGCACTATAAAAGTATTATACAAATGCTGCTAAAGTAATATTTAGAAATAACAGCAAAAGTGATTTTTAAAAAATAGTGCATATAATTGTAAACTTAAACGACTGTAACAGCAAGTGCTTTGAAAATGCAATGCACTGAATCGCCAAGCTTGAAATTGAGCTCTGCAACAGAACGCTTAGTGAGGCTTACTATAAGAGGAATACCTACATTTACCACAACCTTGTATGTGCTGCCATTTTCCTCCATACCTGTGATAGTACCAGCTATGTTATTTTCTGCGCTGCACTCTATGCGTGATCTACTGAGTATAATATCATCTGACTTGATAGAAATCATGACTGTGCCGCGACTTTGAGTAACTACAGAGATATTTACAGAAGCTGGTGAGCCTGGAATCTTTGCATATGTCTCATCATCAACCAATATGATTTCACCCTCAAATGAGTTGTCAGGCTGCTTCGACTGTGACAGGTAAGTAGCTAATTGAGATTCTGTGATGCGCAGGCTTCTGCCTATGCGGTGAGCAGGAATCTCATTTCTCTTAATCATTTCATAAACCGTATACTTTGACAGCTTCAATTTTTTAGCTATCTCATCCGGTGTATAAAGAATTTCGTCTCTCATAAAAATAAATACCTTTCTTCATTCAAATCACTGGGCATATCCCTTTGGCACACGAAACCAGTATAGATGCCCGATATAATAATAAAATCTGTCTTCAGCCTGCCGCATATCATAATTTATATCAAGATTGAGAACCATACATATTACATATAATGAACCTTCCACATGGAGCGAACCCTTCACATGGAGTAGTGATCCCTTCCACATGGAGCGAATCTTCCACATGGGACTCCTTCATATTCTGTTAACCTTTTGTATAATCGCAATCCCAACGACAGAGTATGTCGACCTGCTATCCTAAGATGAAGTCTGTATGCTCCAATCTATATCATTTCAAATATAGCAAAAAAAAATTGACACAGCAAGTAAATAATATAAATTTTCAGTAATAAAATTGTACAATTTCATTGCTATGCCGCGCCTGATGCGCAATATGATATGAGCCATAGCTAACAAAATCACAATTCCAGTAGAATTGTGGTAGTTTGATATCATGCTATTTAGCTTAATACTATACCATGGATGCAGGCAGATTGAATAATGGCATAGTTTCAAGAAAATTCTACTGTTTTAAATCTACCACTTTTTAATATGTATGTCAAGAATAGTTAGTGATAAATAACTAAATTGTCAGTAATAACAAACATCTCAGGAAAAATTCACAAAGTAATCACATAAGTTTGAAAAAGGTTATATATTCATCACATCAGAAGTATATAATCAAAAATGTTTTATGGCTTACTGCGGATGCAGTTTTGTTTTTAATAGTTTAATGCGGAGGAAAGGTAAGGACTGTATGATAGAAGTCAGAAATCTTACGAAAAGATATGGAAAAAACACAGTTGTTGACAATCTCAGCTTTACTGTAGAAAAGGGTGAAATTTACGGATTTCTCGGACCAAATGGAGCAGGCAAATCTACTACCATGAATATTATGACTGGATATATAGCAGCAACTGAGGGTGATGTTATTGTAGACGGATATGACATTTTGCATCAGCCAAAAGAGGCAAAATTAAAAATTGGATATCTTCCAGAGATTCCGCCTCTTTACACTGACATGACAGTAGGTGAATATTTGATGTTTGCTGCTGAGCTTAAGGGGATTGAAAAATCTGGAAGAGCAGCGGCTGTCAAGGAGGTTGAAAGCATAGTCCTGATTGAGGATAAGCATTATAAGCTTATTAAAAATCTTTCTAAGGGATACAAGCAAAGAGTGGGACTCGCGCAGGCTCTTATCGGGCATCCTGACGTACTCATTTTAGATGAACCGACTGTAGGTCTTGATCCGGCGCAGATTATTGAGATAAGAAATCTTATAAAAAGTCTTGGTCGTGAGCATACTGTGATTCTCAGTTCACATATCCTTTCTGAGGTGAGTGCTGTATGTGACAAGATTATGATTATAAACGGCGGTAAGCTTGTTGCATGTGATACACCTGAAAATCTTATGGCTTCAGTAAATCCTATATCGAAATATGTGATAGAGGCAAGATCTATTGAGGGTGCAGGACAAAATGCAGAAATCAGCACGATAGTATCAGAGATAGAGGGCTTTAGAAGCATAGAGATCGATGAGACAGACCACGGAACGGTTATTGTAAATGCCGAATTCGACAGAAGTGAAAATCTAAAGGACAAAATCGCACTTGCATTCATGGAGGCAAGATATCTTGTCTTAGGAATGAACGAAGAAAGTGGTACTCTTGAGGATCTCTTCCTTGAGCTTACAGATTCTGAGCTTGATTCTGCAATATCGGATGCAGCCGAAGCAAAATATGACGAACTTGCATCACAAGGAATTGCTATAGAAGATTCAGAAATAGAAGGTGTGACCGTAGAAGATGCAGCAACTGGGTTAGTCGATCCAGAAGATGCAGAAACGGGCTTGGTCGATCCAGAAGATGCAGAATCTGAGTTTGTCGATTCATCAGATGGTGATTTTGCTGCAGAAAATGAGTCAGATGAATCGGGATATGGTGAGCTTGCAGAGACAATGAATGAAAGTGAGGGAGAATAAGAATGAAAGCAATATTTAAAAGAGAATTCAAGTCCTACTTTCACAATATGACAGGACCTGTTTTTATGGCGGCATTATTTGTATTTATGGGAATTTATTTTAATGCATATAATATCAACTCGGGGTATCCTTACTTTGCAGTTAGTCTGTCAGGTATATCTTTTATACTTCTTATTGCAGTGCCTGTCCTGACCATGAGAAGCTTTGCTGAGGAACGCAAGACAAAGACGGATCAGATGCTTCTCACAGCACCAGTCACAATAACACAGATAGTTATGGGAAAATATTTGTCTATGCTGGCTATTTTCGGCATCGTTATGGGGGTTTCATGCGCAGCACCGATAATTATTCACTTTTACGGTGGCGGCGCTCTTGCCGCTGACTATGCTGCGATTTTCGCATTCTTCTTCCTTGGGGCTGCTTATATTGCAATCGGAATGTTTATGTCGTCCATTACAGAAAATCAGATAATTGCGGCACTTGGAACATTTGGAATCCTTCTTATTTTACAGCTTATCGAGGGGATTTCTTCTCTGATTCCTTCATCAGCAGCAGCGTCATTTATCGCATTCTTCATAGTTATTGCTCTGATTGCATTACTTTTATATGCGATGTTAAAAAATGTGATGATCGCTGGTGGGCTTGGCATAATTGCGGAGATTGTTCTTACAGTGATGTTTATCATAAAAAAGACGTCATTTGAAGGTCTTTTCCAGGATTTCCTGAATGCATTTTCGCTGATTTCCAGATTTGACAATATTGTCAACCAAACTCTGGATATATCGGTACTTATCTATTATATCACAATAGCAGGCGTGTTCTGTTTCCTGACTGGTCAGATGATTCAGAAGCGCAGATGGAGTTAGGAGGTGAACCGAATGAAAAAGCTTAATATAAAAGAATCACTCAGCACAAAGAATGTTCGTTTCGGTTCATATAGCGCAGTACTCATAGTTATAGTAGTAGCGATTGCTGTTGTTATAAATCTTATTTTCAGTGCTCTTCCTGAAAATTTTAAGGCCGCAGATCTCACACCAGGCAAACTTTATACAGTTTGCGACAAGACTAAGGAAATGCTGAAGGGTCTCGATAAGGATGTAACTATTACAGTTCTTGCAAACGAAGATTCAGCAGATGATACTCTCGTTAAGCTCATCGAAAGATACAAAGATGGGTCAAAGCATATTAAGGTAAAGTATAAGGACCCTGAGGTTGATCTTGATGCTGCAAACAATTATAGTGATCTAACTCAAAATAGTGTAATCGTAAGCAGCGACACAAAGGAACTTACTATTGATTACAATGAGATATATGTTTCAGATTATTCAGACTATTACACTACAGGCTCATATTCGACCACATTTGATGGTGAAGGACAGCTCACGAGTGCGATTGCCGCAGTAAGTGCCGAAAATTCTACGAAAGTATATTACTTGAGTGGCCACGGCGAAACTGAGCTTAGTGAATCACTTTCATCTCTTATTACAAAGCAGAATTTTGAAACAGCTGAGCTTAATCTCATGTCAGAAGGTAGCATCCCTGAGGACTGTGCGTGTCTGATCATCAATTATCCGCAAAATGACCTAGGCTCAGATGAAGCAAATCTGATCATCAAATATCTTGATGAAGGCGGTCGAGCTCTCATAACTGCAGGATATACAGAAAATACTTTGAAAAATTTCGCATCAGTATTTGATGCTTACGGAATGAAGCTTGGAGACGGCGTAGTGATGGAATCCTCGGGATCTTATTATCAGTATCCTTTATATGTTCTTCCAAATATCGAAAGTACTGACTTTATGACAGACCTCGACAACGTAAACATTCTTATGCCAAACACCCTCGGTATAACAAAGACGGAATCGTCTTCTGATGATGAATCGTCAGAAAGCAGCACAGCTTCTTCAGATTCGGGCGAAGGCAGCGATGTCACAATAACAGACCTGCTCACTTCTTCAGATGGCGCATATCTCAAGACTGTAGAGAATGGTCAGCTCAGCACATATGAAAAGGAAAGCGGAGATGTGGAAGGTCCGTTTGCTTATGCATGTCTCGCAGAAAAAGAGGCAAAGAATTCTGATGACACTGATGACTCAGCAGATGCAGACGACACTTCAGATTCAGATGAAACGGCAGATACGGCAGATGCTGACGGTACTTCAGATGCAGATGACAAGGCAGATGCAGACGACTCAGCAGAAGCAGATGACTCAGCAGATGATTCGACAGATGCCGATGATTCAGCTGACACATCGGATGATGCAGATGAATCAGATGCTTCAGAAAGTGCGGATGGCGGAAAAATGATTCTCATTTCATCTGGTTCACTGACTGATGAATCTATTACGGGATCTCTTTCTGTTGCAAATCTTGACTTCTATATGGATTGTCTTTGCGAGCTTGCAGGCGGCGACAGTTCTACAGGAAATATTTCCATAGATGAAAAATCAATGACACCTGAATATATCACAGTTTCATCTGCACAAAGCGGTTTCTGGTTTGCATTTGCAGTCATATTTATCCCAGCAGCAATTTTGATCGCAGGATTTATTATCTGGCTCGGTAGAAGAAAGAAGTAAGAAAGATGGGGAATTAAAATGAGCAAACAAGACAAAAGAAAAAGCAGTATTCTTTTGATAGCGCTGCTTTTAGGGGTTCTGGCTGTTTTGTTGGTAATATACTTCCTGACAAATAATTTTTCTGTCAGGTATGAGACTAAGGATGAAGAGGATTTAAGTATATCGTCATTTGCTGATTTTTCAACGGACGACGTAGACACCTTCAATTATGATTATGAAGACACGCTTCAGACTTTTACTAGAGAGGGAGAAGATTGGATTTATGCAAATGATAAGACTATAGATCTAGATGAGGATCTTGTGGATTCTATGCTGTCTGTACTTACAGATTTAGAATGTGAAAGAGTCGTAGCAGATAATCTTTCTTCAACAGCAGACTATGGTCTTGAAGATCCTGAGATGACCATAACACTAAGCCTTAGTGACGGGACTCAAAAGATTCTCTATATAGGAAGTCAAAATCCGATAACCTCTGCATATTATGCTTTCGTGGAGGGAGAAGACAATATCTATCTGTTGTCAAGCAATATCCCACAGGCCTTTGTATCAGTGACTGAGCTTGAAGCTGAAGATGCTGACAGCGAGGAATCGACTGAAGAAACAACTGAGGATACAGCTGAGGAAACGGCAGAGGACACAGCAAATGAAACCACTGCTAGCGGCGAATAGATTTACTGGTATTAGTGAATCAACTGACAAGTCGGCATAGTGACCACAGCGCATAGTGACCGCAGCAGCTAGATGCAATGCCGAGTGTCTGCAGTACCATGTTGGTCATGACAACAAGCAAAAGAAGTATGTCGACAAATATGAATTGATGTTATATAATTGTGAAAGGACGAAGTGCCCTGGGCACTTCGTCTGGACACATTTTTTTTACGTATTGGGAAAAAATTAGAGAAACTGGAGGGAAATCATGAAAAAAGTATCACTCAAACAGGAAATTTCGTCAAATGTTTATCCAGGCAGAGGCATCATAATTGGAAAGTCTGACGATGACAAATATGCAGTTGCAGCTTATTTCATCATGGGACGAAGTGAAAATAGCCGAAATAGAATATTTGTTGAAGATGGTGAAGGTATTCGTACGCAAGCTTATGACGAATCTAAGCTAAGCGATCCAAGCCTTATTATTTATGCACCTGTAAGAGTTCTCGGAAACAAGACTATCGTGACAAATGGTGACCAGACTGACACTATCTATGAGGGTATGAATCAGCAGCTGACTTTTGAGCAGTCACTGCGTGCAAGAGAATTTGAACCTGACTCACCAAACTTTACCCCAAGAATCAGCGGTATCCTAAAGGTTGAAAAGGGCAGCTTCAATTATGCGATGTCTATTCTCAAGACTGATATTGACTGCAGCGGTTCATGTGACAGATATACATTTGCATATACAGAGCCTAAGGCAGGATCGGGACGCTTTATACATACTTATATGGGCGATGGAAATCCACTTCCTACCTTTGAGGGTGAGCCTACTCCTGTAAGCATTGTTGGAAAAATTGACGAATTTACCGATATGATATGGAATGCACTGAATGAAGAAAACAAAGTATCTCTCTTTGTTCGTTACATTGATATTGAGACAGGTGAGTACGAGACAAGAATCATAAATAAGAATAGATAATCAAAGCTTATAATGATATGGATTCTGTCAGGATAGAGGAGTACTCAGAAAGATTGTGAGGATTTGTGCTAGGATTATTTGGCACAAAGGGTTATAATTATTATGGATATAGAGAAAAGACATATCATATTGGCATCACGTTCGCCAAGGCGTAGTGACATATTAAAAAAACATGGAGTGAAATTTACTGTTGCATCGGCTGATATAGATGAGGATGTCGAATTTTGGGACAGTCCTAAGCTTTATTGCATGTCCCTTGCTGTAAGAAAAGCATTTGCAGTGCGGGAAGAAGGATGCGAGGGCATTATTATTTCTGCTGACACGATAGTAGTTCATGACGGAAAAATTCTGGGAAAGCCTGCAGATGATGCGGATGCATATGCGACGCTTAAATCACTCAAAGCTGACATGCATCAGGTTATGACAGGAGTTGCTATATGTGACACTGAGACAGGAATCACAGATACCTTTTGTGAGGTCACAGATGTATATTTTACTGATTATACGGATAAAGATATATTAGATTATGTTGCTACAGGCGAGCCTGCTGACAAGGCTGGATCTTATGCTATACAGGGGGCATGGAGACAGTTTGTCGACAGGATAGAGGGAGATTATTCAAATGTCGTGGGATTACCTTGGGATGCGCTGCTTCCGATTTTGGAAAAGCACATCTATAGTGAGTGATTTCATGGGAGAAAAGAATAATTCAATATGAAAGAAAAAGTCATGATAAAAGACCTGCCGAGTGAGGAAAGACCTCGAGAGCTTTTACTGAAAAGAGGGGCACAAAGCCTTTCAAATTCGCAGCTTCTGGCGATTCTCATAGGAGCAGGCACTGCACAGCGTTCAGCTGTGAATCTTGCAGAGAGCATTATTTCAATGGACAGCAGAGGAATTTCATTTCTAAACGATTGTACACCAGAAGAATTATGCATGATAAACGGTATCGGGACAGCGAAGGCAGCCATATTGCTAGCTGCAGTTGAGCTTGGAAGAAGACTAAATAAAAATACTTCAAGCGAACCTATTGATGCCTCATCACCTGACAAGATAGCGGCCATTTTCATGAGCAGAATGCGATATCTTAGAAAAGAACATTTTGCGGTTCTTATGCTGAATGCCAAAAATCATATAATCGCCGAGGATGAGATTTCGATAGGATCTCTCACAAGCTCTCCAGCAAATCCTAGAGAGGTCTTTTCGGGAGCACTTAGGCGAAGTGCAGCAAGTGTAATTCTTGTACACAATCATCCGAGTGGAAATCCTTCGCCAAGCAGAGAGGACGAGCTGATTACAGAGCGTCTTTTAAAGGCAGGACAGATACTCGGAATAGCAGTACTAGACCATATTATTATAGGAAATGGTACATATATCAGCCTTAGGGAGGCTGGAAAGATAGAATTTTAGATTCTGATCGTGAATAGAATTTTAGATTCTGATCGTGAATCGAAGTCAAAAGGAGAAAGCCAATGAGTATTATCACAGCAGTTACTTCCGGAAACGGAGGCTCAGGAAAGACCATGTTTGCTTCAAATATGGCAGCATCTCTCGGAATGCGAGGAGGAAAGGTACTGCTTATAGATATGAATAGTGGTTTCAGAAATCTAGACATGTGCTTCGGACTTGAAAGTGATATCGTTTACGATTTATCTGATGTCGTGAGTGGAACATGTACGCTCAGCAAGGCACTAAACAAGGATAGACGCTTCAAGAGTCTCTATTTGCTGTCTGCATCTCAGGATGCGTCAAAAAAGAGGATAACTGCCGTGCATATGAAGAAGCTTTGTGATGCTTTGCGCACAAAATTCGACCATATTATAATTGATACGCCTTCTCCTTCATCTGCAGAATGGTCGGCATCAGTATCGACTGCTGACAGAGCTGTCGTTCTTGTCAGACAAGAGTATGCTGCACTTAGAAATGCTGATACAGTTATTTCTAAGCTTGCAGAAGCAGGCATAGAAGAGATATTCGGCATTATAAACAGAGTTCAGGATATATCGTCTCTGAGAGGTGATATTATTCCTTCGGTTTCACAAACCGTCGAAGAGCTTCGTATTCCTGCTGCGGGCATCATTCAGGAGGACGAAAATATCCACATTGCTATGAATAGCGGAGTGCCTGTGGTTTGCAAGAAGAACTCATATATATTTAAAAATTTTACAAATATGATAAATTTAATATATAAAGGTATGTAGGAAAAAAGTCTGTTGTCCCTTGCACTTTGGGATAGCAGACTTTTATTTCGCTTTGTCTGTATTGCCTTTTTTGCAATGAAGGCGGATAGCTGGTGGATGGTTGGTTACGACAAATACAATGCGGAATATCTTGACTTTTGGGCATAAACATAATAGAATAGTAAGGTAAGTTTTTATATAAGTAATTATACTTATTCATCACATTTTGATATCACATAGTAGTCTGCTCTTACATGAGAAGCTTCCTTCATCTAGGCCGCTTTAAGGTAAGTTGGCAGGCTCACGATTTTAAGTTATATAATACATGTCTGGTTTTGCCAAAGAAGTCTGCATGCTTGTAAAAAAGCTCTGCAGCTTTATCAAAGATAGTGCTTTTGTCTAAGCTTGCAGCTTTAAGCCATGGATTTTTATGAACTTCTGTGATGTGGCATGTCCTACGCAGGCGGTATATATACGGTATAGAGAGTATGTGCTATTCAAAATCATAACAGACACTTTTAGGAGGTGTTTTACTATAAACCCAATTATTGCTGTGATTTTGGCCGTTGTAGGTCTTGCAGCTGGTGTTCTCGTTGGATATATTATGAGAAAATCTACTGCCGAAAGAACTATAGGCTCGGCCGAGCAAAGGGCATCAAATCTGATATTGGATGCCGAAAATCAGGCAGAGACAATCAAGAAGGAAATCACTCTTGAGGCTAAGGAAGAAGCTCACAAGATGCGCAGTGACGTCGAAAAGGAAGTCAAGGAACGCAGAAATGAGATGAATCGCTTAGAGA
>CAVJDC010000006.1:5072-19957 GCA_963648085.1 Anaerovoracaceae bacterium | reverse complement strand
GAGAGAAGATTGATTTCAAAAGAGGAATCACTCGACAAAAAGATTGAAAATGCCGAAAAAAAAGAAGCAAATCTCTTAGCAACTGAAAAGAGACTTGCTGATAAGGAAACTGAACTCGATGGATTTATCGAAAAGCAATTGCAGGAGCTAGAAAGAATCTCAGGATATACTGCAGAGGAAGCGAAGGAGCTCCTTCTCTCAAATCTTGAGAGAGATATCCGCCATGAGGCTTCTATCATGATAAAGGATATCGAAGCAAAGACAAAGGACGAAGCTGATAAGAAAGCCAAGGAAATCATCGTAGGAGCGATACAAAGATGCGCTGCTGACCAGGTTGCAGAAACCACAGTTAGTGTAGTAAATCTTCCAAATGATGAGATGAAGGGCAGAATCATCGGGCGTGAGGGCAGAAATATCAGAGCGATTGAGGTTGCTACTGGTGTGGACCTTATCATTGATGATACACCTGAAGCGGTTATTGTTTCAGCATATGATCCTGTAAGAAGAGAGATTGCAAGGATATGTCTCGAAAGACTTATCATGGATGGCAGAATTCATCCTGCCAGAATTGAAGAGACAGCACAAAAGGCAGAGCGTGAAGTCAACCAATCTATCAAGGAAGCTGGTGAGCAGGCTACATTTGATGTAGGTATTCATAATCTCCATCATGAGCTTGTCAAGCTGCTTGGAAGACTTAAATATCGTACAAGCTACGGTCAGAATGTACTTCAGCACTCAATTGAGGTTGCACATCTTGCAGGTCTTATGGCTTCAGAGCTTGGTCTAAATCCAAAGCTTGCAAAGAGAGCAGGCCTTCTGCATGATATAGGTAAGTCTATCGATCACGAGGTTGAGGGCACACATGTAGAGATAGGTGTATCGCTCCTGAGAAAATATAAGGAGTCAGAGGAAGTCATCGCCTGTGTCGCTTCTCACCATGGGGATCATGAGCCAAATAGCCTGGAGGCTGTTCTTATTGCAGCAGCTGATGCACTTTCGGCAGCTAGGCCGGGTGCGAGAAGAGAGACGCTCGACAATTATATCAATAGACTTGAAAAGCTTGAAGAAATTGCAAATACTACACCAGGTGTAGAAAAATCATATGCTATTCAGGCTGGTCGTGAGATCAGAGTCATTGCCAGACCGGAAGCAAAGTCGGATGATGAGCTTCCTATGCTTGCAAGAGATATCAGTAAGAAGATTGAAAGCGAGCTCCAATACCCAGGTCAGATAAAGGTCAATGTCATAAGAGAAACACGTGCTGTAGAGTACGCAAAATAAAAATGAGCAGGGCTGTCCTTTCATCAGGGTCAGCCTGTTCTTTTTAATAAAGCAAAGTTGGAGGAACAAAATGTTTGTTTATCTTGACAATAGTTCAACTACGTCTCAATTTCATGATGTTACTGAGGAAATGATACGTGTGGCAGAAAAAAGCTTTGGAAATCCATCATCATTACATAGAATGGGTGTCGAGGCGGAAAAACTGCTTAGAGGTGCACGCAAGTCAGTTGCAGAATGCATAAATGCTTCAGAGGACGAAATTATTTTTACATCTGGCGGAACAGAGTCAGACAATACAGCACTTTTTGGGGCTTGGGAAGCATTAAAAAGACAGGGGAAGCATATTATTACAGCGTCTGTAGAGCATCATGCAATACTTGAATCGTGCAGAATTCTTGAAGAAAAGGGAGCGGAGGTCACTTATATAAAGCCTGACAGAAATGGCATAATTCACGCAAAAGACATCGCAGCTGCTCTCAGGGATGATACGATAATAGTAGCTTTGATGCATGTAAATAATGAAACAGGTGCTGTCATGCCGATAGAGGAGGTTGGAAGCCTTCTTGCTGAAAGAAAGCATACGATATTTCATTGTGATGCCGTCCAGAGCTTCGGAAAAATGCCTATAAACGTAAAAAAAATGGGTATAGATACTCTGGCTGCAAGTGGTCACAAGATTCATGGGCCTAAGGGTACAGGTATTTTGTACATAAATGGCAAGAAGCGGATAGTGCCATTCATATATGGCGGCGGTCAGCAGCATCATATGAGATCAGGGACTGAAAATATGCCAGGAATTGTTGGATTTGCGAAAGCTTCTTCAATTATGAAACGAGATTGTGAAAAAAATCTTAGACATGTCGCAGAACTAAGAAATCAGCTTTTTGAAGGATTGTCCTCACAGATTCCCGACATTAAGATAAATAGTCCATTGTATCTGCAAGATGGGCAGGCTGTAAACAGAGTTGATGATACTGAAAAAGTATTCTATGCACCCTATGACAAGTGTCTCCCATATATATTGAATGTAAGCTTTATAGGGACTAGAGCTGAAGTGATTCTTCACATGCTCGAGCAGGAGGATATCTATATTTCGACAGGCTCAGCTTGTTCTTCAAATTCAAAAAACAAAGGCAGCTACGTACTTAGTGAAATGAAGCTTAAGGATTATGAAATCGAAGGTGCGGTCAGGTTTAGCCTTTCTGCATTAAACAATTCAGAGCAGATAGCTTATACAGTTGAAAAGGTCAGAGAGGCAGTCGAAAAGAACAGAAAAATGCTCTCTTTGGCAAATAAAGGACGCAAAAGAAGGTAGATCACATGGCATTATTTGAATATTTAAAAAAAATGACGGATGATGCGCTGCTTGATTATTTGCCGACAACAGAGAAATATTCTCAGATCATCTGCGAATCGATGAAATACAGCGTGCTTGCAGGCGGAAAGCGTATACGTCCTGTGCTGCTTCTGGGTACATGCAGTCTTTGCGGAGGCGACTACAAAGAGGCTTTGCCTTTTGCATGTGCTCTCGAATTTATACATACATATTCACTGATTCATGATGATCATCCATCTATTGACAATGACAGCCTAAGACGCGGCAAACCCACCAATCATGTCGTCTTCGGTGACGATATCGCAATTCTTGCAGGTGATGGACTATTAAATAGTGCTTTTGATGTGATGATTTCTAAATGTCTTGAGAATACTGCTTCGAATTGTATGGCTGATAGGGCTTCGGTCGACACTTCGAGCAGCAAGGCCAGTGGAGATGCGACAGCTGCCTTGAGTTGTGAGATTGTTGATGACAGGCGGACAATTTTTCGAAGATTAATGGCAATGCGTGAAATCTCTGAGGCTGCGGGAGTCCACGGAATGATAGCAGGGCAGACAGCGGACGTTATAAATACAGGAAAGTCTCAAAGAAGAACAAATGAATATATTATATCAGATGATATGACAATGTCGGAGAAAGAAGAGCTTCTTCTTTACATCCACAAAAACAAGACAGGCGCTATCATACGTGCAGCAGTAAGAGCTGGTGCGATTCTTGGAGGTGCTAGCGATGACATTCTTGCGGTTCTTACGGAATATGCCGAAAATATAGGACTTGCATTTCAGATTTCAGATGACATACTCGACGAAACTGCTGATTCTAAGACACTTGGCAAAACAGCTGGAAAAGATAAGATTATGGATAAATTGACATATCCTGCCATCTTTGGAATCGAAGAATCACGTCGCAGACTCGACGAGGCAACACACAGAGCCGTAGATGCTGCAAAAAATGCTTCAAAAATGCTGCAAGATAAGCATGAAAAAAATGGACGTGATGACAATAGCGATTTTCTCGTAAAAATGGCTATTGACCTTAAAAATAGAATATTTTAAAATATAGATAAAAGTGGCGCAGTATTCTAGTCAGAATTTACTTTTTTTGAAGACGGGGCTAAAAATCCGTCAAATGGCACATCGATGAAGCTCCTGCGTGACGCTGCCGACGCCCAGTCGGGGGTGATATTCGGGAGAAAGATGTTCAGGGCGATCCGTAAAGGCATATGGGCGTGAACCCTGTTCATCGTGGAGGCTTGTGAAGTTACTGTATTTATGTTCTTCGCAAGTAATAAACCTGAAGCATGGCTCAGCTGTTTGCTGGTGACCATGCCTAAGCGTAGCCTGCCTTGAGTGGAATCGGGGGATTACAGATTTACACACTGTCTGCTAATGGCCATAGCGACAGCTGTGAATGCTATATGAAACCGAAGCTGCAAAAGAGGATAGGAAAAAGTAATACTGTCAGGGAAATCCTCTAGACTGTATAATTCATGTGGATTGCAGTACGGGCTAAGTGGTTATTCGGTATCTCAGCAGGTAACTCTGGGAGCATGGCTTCAAAAGGGAAACCACTGATTGGGCAACAGATCAGCAGTCGTGTGTATAGGAAACTCTAACCGGACCTAAGCCGTAAAGTTTACGCATGAATTGCCCACTTTTATTTTTTTTAAATATATTTTCATGTAAATAAATGCCAGATATCGTTCACTTATATACCGAGCTTAAACCTCGATTTTTTAAAATACATAATGCTCTTCGAAATGCATTTAAATACCTTCCGAAATACTTTTCGAAATGTTTTTAAATGCATAAGGTAGTGGTATTGAACAGAAAGCTTACTATACAGAAGGCTTACTACACAGAAGGCTTACTACACAGAAGGCTTTCACATGAAGCATATACATGCTCTGATCAAGCATGCTTGCCAGAGATTTTGCTTTGCTAAAAAGGGGGATATTCATATTGAAAACTGAAAATACAGAAGGCGACATGTTAAAAGAAAAGAATAAAGAAAAAAAGAAGAAAAAAAAGAACAGAAGTCCTGAAAGCTTACGGCGCAGGTGGGTTATCTGTATAACTATAGTTGCATTATTAATGTCGATTATGATGAGCATGTTTTCAGATATGCTGCTTAGGCATTCAAATATGATAGTAGCATTCGTTATACTTGTAGTCATCATCTTGATAGGTATTATTTTTGATATACTCGGTGTAGCTGTCACGGCGGTGGAAGAAAAACCATTTCATGCAATGGCAGCATCGAAGGTAAAAGGCGCAAAAAGCTCTCTTGCACTTATAAAAAATGCTAGCAGAGTGTCGAATCTTTGCAATGATGTAGTAGGTGACACATGCGGAATCATCAGTGGTGCATCAGCTGCATATATCGTAACTCAGATAGATTTTTCAGAGATTCCTTTTATGGATGCGACGTTATTTTCAATGCTTTTAAGCGGTATCGTTGCAGCCATGACTATAGGTGGAAAAGCGCTGGGTAAGGATTTTTCTATAAATAATGCAAAGAACATAATCAAGCTTGCGGGAAGAATAATATCAATATTTACAGGAGACTGATCATGAAATATAAAAAGCATCTTTCAGACAGCCTATACCCAGAAGATATAAAAAATATGACGTATGACGAGTTGGACGCTCTGTCGTCAGAGATTAGACAAAAGCTTGTATCAACGATTTCAAAGACAGGCGGTCATCTAGCTTCAAATCTGGGTGTGGTGGAGCTGACTTTGGCTATTCATCGTGTATTTAATGCTCCTCATGACAAAATTATATGGGATGTGGGACATCAGGCATATGTCCACAAGCTTATTACAGGAAGAAATGAAAGGTTTGATACACTTCGCCAATATGGAGGAATAAGTGGATTTCCGAAGCGTTCAGAAAGTGAATATGATACCTTTGATACAGGCCATGCCAGCAACTCTGTTTCCGCAGCACTAGGAATGGCTGCTGCAAGGGATTTGAAGAGTGAAGATTATAGTGTGGTGGCAGTGATAGGAGACGGTGCATTGACTGGCGGAATGGTCTACGAGGCCATGAACAACGCCGGTGCTATGAAGACACCTCTTGTGGTCATATTAAATGACAATGAAATGTCCATTTCAAAGAATGAGGGCGGTCTTGCTCAGCACCTTTCAAAGCTGAGATCCTCGGAAAAATATGCCAGCATAAAAAGCAATCTAAAAAAGGGTATTAGAAAGATCCCTCTAATCGGAAATTCGATTTACAATGGTCTTGACGTCATAAAGGACGCAATAAAATATTCTGTTGTAAAGGGCATGATTTTCGAAGAGTTGGGATTTTTGTATCTAGGTCCCGTCGATGGGCACAATATAAAGGAACTCACAGAAATTTTGCAATATGCCAGGAATCTGAAAAAACCAGTGCTAGTACATTGTGTAACAGTAAAAGGCAAGGGATACTCTCCAGCAGAGCTAAATCCGTCGGCATTCCATGGCATATCGCCATTTGATCCAAATACTGGGCTTGTGTTAAAAAAATCAGCACAGCCATCATATTCTGAAATATTTGGTGCGAAGCTTAACGAGCTTGCCGCGAAGAATCAGGATATTATTGCAATTACTGCCGCAATGACAGCAGGAACTGGGCTTACAGTCTTTAGAGACAATTTTCCAGACAGATTTTTTGATGTGGGCATTGCTGAGGAGCATGCAGTGACATTTGCTGCAGGCGCAGCCGCTGCGGGAATGCATCCTGTAGTGTCTATTTATTCCACATTTTTCCAAAGAGCCTACGATCAGATAATGACAGATGTTTGCATGCAGAAGCTTCCTGTGACGCTTTGCTTTGATAGAGCAGGAGTTGTAGGAGCAGACGGAGAGACACATCATGGCATATTTGACATATCATATATGATGTCAGTACCTGATATAATTATTTTTGCACCTTCAGATAGAGAAGAACTAGAAAAATGTCTGGAATTTTGCATAAGCTGCAGTGGTCCAACTGCAATTCGGTATCCTAGAGGAGCGGCAATAGAAACTAGCAGTGTGGCTGCTGGTGCGGCTGATACAAGCGAAGATGCTGCATATGCGGCAACGAAGAAAGGTGCGGCTGCTGGTGCGACTGAAGGTACGGCTGAAGGTACGACTGAAGGTATGGCTGAAGGCACGGCTGATAAATGTGATATGCTTCGTGCAAGGGTTCTATGCACTGGAGGGGATGTCACTATTATTTCTGCCGGAAAAATGACCCAAAATGCTATTCATGCTGCGGAATTGCTGAATAAATCGAAAATATCAGCAGAAGTGATAGACGCAAGAGTTCTCAAGCCTTTTGATGCCGATACGTTCATAAAATCAGCAAGAAAAACAGGAATCGTCTTCACAATGGAGGATAATGTTCTGCAAGGCGGCTTTGGGCAATGCATAAGCAATCTATTTATAAATGACGCTGATATCAATTGTTTTAATGTCGGCTGGCCTGATAAATTTATAAGTCAAGGCTCACAAGCAGAGCTTGAAAAGGAATATGGTCTTGATGCTGAATCTGCAGCTGCAAGGATTGCCGCAGAAATCAGAAAAAGAGAATCTGAGCAAAATAAAGTAAAAAATGAATGCAATGATGATTCCTTGTCTGGTGAAAAACCTGAAAAAAATGCAAATGATTTGGGGAAAAGAACAGAAAAAAGATCAGGAAAAAGATTGTTTGGCAAGCTGGAAAATGCCAAAAAGCGTGAGAAAAAGGACGTGTGACAGAATTGAAGGAAAGATTAGATGTATTGCTTGTAAATAATGGCTTTTTCCAGTCTAGGGAAAGAGCCAAGATTGCGATTATGTCGGGAGATGTATATGTAAATGGTGGCATTTCTGACAAACCAGGCACAAAGATTGATATAGAGGCAGACATAACCGTAAAAAATGATCAATGTCCTTATGTAGGAAGAGGAGGTTACAAGCTTGCGAAGGCTATAGATATATTTGGGATAGATCTTAGCGGTGTGACGTCCATGGATATTGGAGCGTCTACTGGAGGTTTTACAGACTGTATGCTGCAAAATGGTGCATCAAAGGTATATTCAGTCGATGTAGGTTATGGCCAGCTTGATTGGAAGCTTCGAAATGATGAACGCGTCATAAATATGGAAAAGTGCAACGTCAGATATCTTGATTCTGAATCTATTCCTGACAGAATGGATTTTATCAGCATAGATGTGTCATTTATATCGCTTAAGCTGATATTTCCAGTTGCATCATCGCTTCTTAAGGAAGAAAGCACGCTTGTATGTCTTATAAAGCCCCAATTTGAAGCTGGAAGGGAGCAAGTTGGCAAGAAAGGTATCGTAAAAGATCCAGCTGTCCACAGAGAGGTAATAGAAAATGTGATAGAGTATGCATTGTCAAATGGTCTTGTTCCTAAGGATCTGACATTTTCACCTATGACAGGGGCAAAAGGAAATATAGAATATCTTCTAAAGTGTACAAAGTCATCACAGTCGAAGCTAGATGATGAGATTGAGACTGGCTGTGATAAGGAGCAAGGCGCCAAAGCTTATGCACCGAGAATTGCATTGAAGGATAAGATCGATTCAGTAGTCAATGAAGCTTGGACCACGCTAGCAAAATAAATACTCGGGCAGCGCTGTTATAGTGCTGCCCGAGCTAAATTTAAAGAGCCGACAAATCTAAAGCGCTGATAAATTTGAAGAGCCCGATAAATTAAAGCGCACGATAAAAGCGAAGAATATATTTTAGTCAACGGGAGCATCAAATTTGACAGGTACGCCATTTACACAAATCTCGCCATCGGCCGGAATAAGAATATATTTGCGGTTGTCAATTATCCTCGTCTCGATGAGATGTGCAAATCTTGGTGATGCTGTGACAGAAGCCTCATCCATTTTTATTTCGAATTTCTTATCATTTATTATATTCTTCGGGTTTAGCAAACCGTCTTCGCCAAGCCTTTCTGCGCATATGTCACGAAATGATTCGGCATGTTCTTCAGAGACACCGCTGCTCTTAAGAATAGAACATATTTCTCCTGGTGTCATTTGAAGGACTTCAGGATTTTTACTTTCCTTGTGATCTTCTATTCGCACGCACATTTGCTCATGCACCGCCTGAATTACATCAAATCCACATTCATTTTCAAGAGTATCCTCGAGAGAAGATTCAAAAATATTCTTTTGCTCAGGGATTGAGATTACAGGCTTGCTGTTAAAAATAGCATCTGTAAAGCCTTGCCATGTAAGCGATACATTTTTTGTATAGAATAGGGCATTATAAATATTTGCCGCACGCTCATCAAAAGCAGGAAACATAAATCCCAACTCAGGATTTGAGACAAGCTGACCTGTGGAGCTAGAATGAAATTCAAGCTCTTCATTAAAAAATCTCATGGCGAGCGCAGGAGTCTTTACAGGGCATATGCAGCAAACGATATATTTAAATACTTCCGTGGAACCATCTTCAAATATTTCGTCGTCCTTTGCCTTGAAGGGAACATCATATGAATCAGATGCAAGAAGTATAAGATAGTTGCTTTCATCAATCTTCACAGCTTCTATCACTTTCTTATAAAATGCTTCTCGTGCTTCGGAATCCGTAAGTGCAGAGTCGCGAAGCTTCATGAGAAGTGAATGTTCATCGCTGTCTTCAACTTGATCCGCAGTGAATTCTATATCAGTGAGATTGCGGCCTAGCGTGCCCGAAAGAGCTTTTTTTAAGAAACCTATGTACATTTCGGCATCTTCATTATTCATCGCGCCGAGCGATTCGTCGATATAAGATATGATTTCACCGCTGTTGTTTACATAGCAGCCATAGATATGTGAGATATTATTTTTATCAAGACGAAAACGACGTCTGAGTTCATTTAATTCCTTTTGATTCATATATAAATCCTTTCTTGTAAGGTCATATCATTCTTCACACTGTGAAAAATAATGGTGCAGACGGCACAAAGTTGCTTTACGATTATAGCAGTTGAGGCGTAAGTTGTCAAAGTCAAGAACTGGTTAAAATTGGAAAAAACGGACGAAAATTAAAAGGAACTAAAGACTTTTTAAAAATAAAATAAATTGAAATCTGGTTAAAAATGTAAGGATAGAAAATAAGAGTGAAATAGACAATGATTTTTGCGTTATTGCGTAAATTCAGATTGTATGACTTTTAATAATGTATTATAATAGATAGGCAAGGAGTGTTTCTATGAGAATAATCGCAGGAGAATTAAAAGGACGTCGCCTAAAGACACCGCTCGACGAGAGAGTTCGTCCCACAACAGATAAAGTTAAAGAAGCTATTTTTAGCATTATTATGCCATGGACAAATGGCAGTGTTGTTGTTGATATGTTTGCAGGTACTGGAAATTTAGGACTTGAAGCTATCAGCAGAGGGGCTTCGCATGTATATTTTGTAGATAGAGACAGACAGAGCATCTCGATGATACGTGAAAATGTATCTCATTGCAAGGTAGAAGACAGATGCACTATTATCTGCTCGGATTACAAAGCATGCACCCGCAAGATAGACAGTCGTGCAGATATTATTCTCCTTGATCCTCCGTATGATAAGGGAATCCTCACTAAAGCGATAGACATGATCATCGAGGAGGAATTGCTTGCAGATGGGGGCATCATAGTTGCCGAGCACTCTATCTCGGAGATTCTGCCCGAAAGTATAGGGTATTTGACACGTATAAGAGATAAAAAATACGGCAAAATAGGTATTACAATATATGAAAATTCCTCAAAAGAGGAAAACAGGTTATAGATTCTTATATAGAATTTTGGAGGCTTTCAGAAAATGAAAAAATTCCTGTATCCGGGCTCGTTTGACCCACTGACTACCGGCCATCTTGACATTATAAAAAGAGCATCAAAGCTTTGCGATCAGCTTGCTGTAGGCATCGTTACAAACTCAAGCAAGAAGCCTATGTTTACAGTAGATGAACGCAAGATGCTCATAAAAGAAGCTGCGAAGGCAGAAGGATTGGAAGTAGAGGTTGTTGATTTTTCAGGCTTGTTGGCAGACTATGTCAGAGAAAACAAGATAAATACTATTGTAAGAGGTTTGAGAGACATACCTGATTTCGTTTCTGAAATGCATCGTGCCTACACAAGCAAGCATTTATATGAAGGATATGAAGTTATTTATCTACTTACTGACATCAACCATTCTTATGTAAGCTCAAGCGCTATCAAGGAAATACTTTACTTCAACGGTGATATTTCGGGACTTGTTCCAGATAACGTATTAGCTTATATTAAAGAAAATAACATCGGAGGACAAGTAAAATGACAGGAGAAGGAAAATACAATCGTATGAGAATCAGCGAGCTGATCGACGATATAGAAGATGCTATAGAAAGTGCCAGCACTTTCCCTCTCACAGGGAAGGTTATGCTGAGTGGCGACGAGATGAGGATGCGCATTGCAAATCTGAGAGAATGTCTTCCGGAAGATATAAAAAAGGCAAACTGGATTGCTGAGCGCGAAGAGACTCTTATCCAGGATTGTGAAAGACAGTGCAACAATAGAATTGCTGAAGTTGAAGAGTTGGTAAATAAGCGCATAGCTGAGGCAGAGGAGGAAGCTGCCAGACTCATAGATACTGATACGATCACTGTACGTGCAAAAAGAGAAGCTGAAAATATCATGAAGCAGACACGCCTTGCTACGCTTAGTGCAAAGCATGGCACGTATGAATATATTCAAAAGACTCTTGAAAATTTTGAGAATCATATAAATGACATAAAGATGTCTTACTTCGACAGAATCATGAATGATATAGATAGTATGTTTGATCATATCCAAAAGGATATCGAAAGAAATCTAAACGAAGTCGATGCTCTTGAGGAAAAATTCAAGGAACAGTGGAACGCAGTGGACTCTGACGGATATATCGAGTAAGACGATTCTATCATTTTGCTGCGATTTGAGACTGCATGAACCAAAATGGGCTAGCAGCAAGCAGGATGATATCTTCTATATTCAAAATTACAAATATAAACATATTTTTATACAGGTAATCTATGCAAGGCTTCTGAAAACTATTGTTGTTGGAAGCCTTTTTTATTAAGTAAAGATGAGTATAGATGGGAATAAATGCGGATTGACAGGGCGTGCAGTTAAAGTTGTCTGTGAAAATGGAAAACCACAAAAGGCTGCAAAGCGAATGGGGACAGAATGATTAAAAAGGTGACAGGAATCACGGCAGAATTTGATCCTTTTCATAATGGGCACAGATATCTTCTCGACTGTGTGGGAAAGAGCGATATCTGCGAGAAAATAAGTGACAAGGAAAAACCAAAGTGCGCAAGCTCGATAGCAGGTGAAGGCAATGCGTTTGAGTATGACGACGAGCGAGCAATAATGGTTGTGATGAGCGGGGCATTCACACAACGAGGGGCACCGTCTTTTTATGACAAAAGACTTAGAGCAGAAGCTGCACTTAGAAATGGAGCTGATTTAGTGGTCGAGCTTCCTTATGTATACGCATGCAATACAGCAGATATTTTTGCTGATGGAAGCATTAGGATTATGGCTGATTCCGGCGTGGTAGATGAGATTTTTTTTGGAAGAGAATGTGAGGATGAAAATCTTCTGATAAGAGCCGCAAAGATAATGAATCTGACCGAGCCAGAGCATAAATCCAATGGGCAAGCTGCTGTCAGCACAGATGATCTTTCTGATAGCATAGGCAGCCTCTCTGATAGCACAGATGATCTTTCTGATAGCATAGGCGGCCTCTCTGATAGCACAGATGATCTTTCTGATAGCATAGGCGGCCTCTCTGATAGCACAGATGATCTTTCTGATAGCATAGGCGGCCTCTCTGATAGCACAGATGATCTTTCTGATAGCATAGGCGGCCTCTCTGATAGCACAGATGATCTTTCTGACGCAAAATGTACTGATCATTTACCATATGAAAATGATTCTATTGAATTATTTCAGCGCAGATTTAAAAGATTATTAAAGAAAGGACTCTCATATCCTGCAGCGTTGTGCAGAGCGGCTGGAGAAGCCTTTGGAGCTGAAATAGAACACGAATTAAGACAGCCAAACAACATACTTGCTGTAAGATATATCAATGCCGTAAAAAAGCATGCACCTTATATGGATATAAGAAGTGTCCTAAGAGAAGGTGATGGACACAATGTGTCAATACATGAAGAAGGCTCGAAAGCTTCTGCTATGATGTCTGGCACAAGTCTTAGGAAAGCTGTAAGTATGGACGACAAGGATACATTTAGATGTGCCATTCCAAAGACAGCATATGACATCTTTTCTGGAGAGGATTTCTGCCGCATAGGAGAGGATTTTTACAAGCTTCTAAGACATAAGATCATTACATCAAAAAAGTGGCTGAAAAACATTTATTTGGTTTCAGAGGGAATAGAAAATAGGCTCTTTGAAGCTGCATACTCATCAGAGACATTTGAGGAATTTATTTCTCGGGTGAGAACCCGCAGATATACGGATTCAAGGCTCATGCGTATATTTTCGCATATTCTTATGAATTTCACATATGACGATTATGAAGAGATAAAGGATGTATCTTATCTGCGTATACTTGGCTTCACGGACAATGGTGCCAAAATTTTATCGGACATTAGAAAAAACAGCGATATTACCATTATCAGCAATCTCAGCAAGCTCAGATATTTGCCTGAAAAAATCAGAAAATCCGTTGAAATAGATATGCGAGCTGTGGATGTACGAAATATACTGATGTCTCGAAAGCTAGCTGATTATTCTGATAGAAAATACAAACCAGTCAGAGTTTAGCTTGATACAGAGCAAAAAAAATCAGATTATTCATTGACTACTGCAAAAATGTTCAATATAATGTTGTATGTATGTTAAGTTAAGTTATTGCCTATGTATCACCATTTCAGAAGTATGACGATACATAAGATAAAAAAATTTCGGAGGAAACGAATGAACGTACTTGTTATTAACTGCGGAAGCTCATCACTTAAGTATCAGATTATTGAAACTGAAAAGGAAGAACTCATCTGCAAAGGTCTTATAGAATTATCAGGAGACACTTCAACATTTGCTTATACAAAGACAGGCTCTGAAAAGATGACACAGACAGTGCCGCTAGCTGATCACACTGCTGGTGTAGAACTCATCATCAAGACTATTACAGATCCAGAAATCGGATGTATCAAGGACTTAAGCGAAATTGGAGCAGTTGGCCACAGAATGGTACATGGCGGAGAAGATTTTGCAAGCTCAGCACTCGTCACAGATGAAGTTATGGCAGCATGCCTTGCAAATTCAGATCTCGCACCTATTCACAATCCTGCAAATATCGCAGGTATCGAGGCTTGCAAAAAGGTTATGCCTGATGTTCCTATGGCAGTTGTTTTCGATACAGCATTCCATCAGACAATGGCTCCTGAAGCATTCCTGTATGCAATTCCTTATGAGTATTATACAGATTTCAAGATCAGAAAGTATGGATTCCACGGAACAAGCCATCTGTTTGTATCTCAGGAAGCAGCAAAGGTACTCGGAAAGAAGCCTGAAGAGATTAAGGTCATCACTTGCCACATCGGCAATGGCGGCAGCTGCGCAGCAGTAGAATATGGCAAATGCGTAGATACTTCGATGGGTCTCACTCCATTAGATGGTCTCGTAATGGGTACTCGCTGCGGTGATATTGATGCTTCAGTAGTTACTCAGCTTATGGATAAGCTTGGCATTACTGCAGAAGAAGTTCTCAATATTTTGAACAAGAAGTCAGGCTTCCTCGGCATAAGCGGTGTAAGCAACGACTGCAGATTTGTAGAAGAAGCAGCAGCTGAAGGAAATGAAAGAGCAGATCTCGCTATGAAGATGTTTGTAAGAAGAGTTAAGGCTTATATAGGCAACTATCTTGCACAGCTCAATGGTGCTGACGCTCTCGTATTCACAGCAGGCATTGGCGAAAATGATGCAAACGTAAGAGCAGCTGTCTGCAATGGTCTCACAAATCTTGGTTTCAAGATTGATGACGCAAAGAATAAGGCTAAAGAAACAATTATTTCAGCAGACGATTCTCCTATTAAGATTCTGCTTATCCCTACAAATGAAGAATTAGTAATCGCAAGAGATACAGCTAAACTCGTTGCAGAAGCTCAGTAGGAAGAGCAAGCTTTAGTGAGAGATTTATTTTTAAGAAGTGAGTTTTACTTCTCAAAAGTAAAAAAATCATTGAAAGTTTGAAATCATGTTGACATCAAGCCTTCAAACATATATAATTTTAATGTTAATTCAAGAGGCGAGGAGGTGTTCT
>CAVJDC010000006.1:0-5062 GCA_963648085.1 Anaerovoracaceae bacterium | reverse complement strand
GTGTTCTAATGGCAGTTCCAAAGAGGAAAACTTCAAAAGCGAAGAGAGATATGAGAAAATCGCAGAATATGAAAAAGGTTGCACCTGGCATATCAATTTGCCCACAGTGTCACGAACCTAAATTACCACATAGAGTATGCCCAAATTGCAACTATTATGATGGAAAGAACGTATTAGAAGCGTAATTAATCTGATATCACAGCGGATTGACAAGGATTTTCTTTGTTGGTCCGCTTTTTCGCACTTTTTGGATCTAGTCCGTGGAAGCACGTGGGTAGCCTCACTATGTATGCCATAGAAAGCCATAGAAAGCCATATAAAACCGGAAAAGATAGTATTTCGTATGCTTGTATCGGACGAAATGATAAAGCGATGCAAAGCTAGAGCGGTGCAAAGCAAAAGCGCTGCAATGATTGAGTGGTGCGAGGCAAAAGCGCTGCAAGGCTAGAGCGGTGCGAGGCAAAAGCGCTGCAAGGCTAGAGTGGTGCAAGGCAGAAGCGATGCAAGAATAGAGTGGTGCAAGGCAGAAGCGATGCAAGAATAGAGCGGTGCAAGGCAAAAGCGCTGCAAGGATTGAGTGGTGCAAGGCAAAAGCGCTGCAAGGCAAAAGCGCTGCAAGGCAAAAGCGTTGCAAGAAAAGAATAATAAAAGGATAGGAGAATAAGGCAGCCATGATAAATATTTCGACAATGAAAGGTATTTTTTTAGTATGCTTTTGTATTTTGATTGTTATTCTTATATCGGTACAGTTTACTCTAAATATGATATTGAGGGAGCTTCGTGAGATAAGAAAATCGTCAAGGGGACGAGGCGGTTATGAAGATGTAAAGGGGGATGGAGGCCATGGGATTCGGTAAGACAGCGCTTATAACGGGAGCAAGCCGTGGGATAGGAAGAGCATGTGCGCTGGCTTTCGCAAGTGAGGGATATAGGATCGCAGCTGTATATGAGAAAAATGAGGCTGCAGCGAAGGGGCTTAGAGAGCTTCTTCGCGAGAGTGGAACAGATTGCGAGATATACTGCTGTGATGTATCGTCGCATGAGGGTGCCAAGAAAGCAGTAAGTCAGATTATATCTAGATTTGGACACATAGATGTGCTAGTAAATAATGCTGGAATTTCGCAAATAAAGCTATTTACTGATATCACGGAGGACGATTGGGATCGCATGTTTGACGTAAATGTAAAGGGTGTCTTCAATTTTTGCAATGCTGTCGCTTCGGCCATGATTTCAGACAAATCAGGAAGCATAATAAATATTTCATCTATGTGGGGGATAAGCGGCGCCTCATGCGAGGTTCATTATTCAGCCTCAAAATCAGCCATAATAGGTTTCACCAAGGCTCTTGCAAAGGAATTGGGACCTTCAGGTATAAGGGTAAATTGTATAGCACCAGGCGTCATCGACACAGACATGAACAGTATACTTGATGAGTCGACAATTGCTAGCCTTTGCGATGAAATTCCTCTATGTAGGATAGGAAATGCGAAGGAAGTGGCAAGTACAGCAACTTTTCTTGCTAGTGAGGGGGCATCATATATAACAGGTCAGATAATCAGCGTAGATGGTGGTATGATAATATAAATAAGAAAAGGTTGAGATAATATAAAGTCTTTAAAAAGCAGCCGCGGCAAAACTTTGCCGCGGCTGCTGCATATTTGCAAGAATACTGCGTAGCTGCAAGAATGCTGATATTGCCAAAAACTATTATCCGTCTAGAACATGTCATCCATAGAATATAAGCCTTTTTCCTGTCCTATGATAAATTTTGCGGCTTTAATAGCACCATTTCCAAAGATATCACGAGAATACGCAGTGTGCTTTAGCTCGATGACCTCATCAGGACCAGCATATATAACGATATGTTCGCCAGGAATAGTGCCGCCTCTGATAGCATGAATGCCCAGATCAGTCATTTCATATTTGTCATCCTTGCCATGTCTTCCATAGATATAATTTTTCTTTGTTTCGCATGCATCATTTACCTTGTCAGCGAGCAAAATCGCTGTGCCGCTAGGTGAGTCAAGCTTCTTTGTATGGTGCTTTTCGATTATTTCCACACTAAATTTTTCTTCGAGTACTGGAGTAATACCTGTGACAGCTTTAGCCAAGGCATTGATTCCCACAGACATATTTGCAGAACGGAATACAGGAATTTCCTTTGATGCCTTATCGAGCATTGCGAAGCATTCCTCATCAAGACCAGTAGTTGCAACTACGATAGGAGTCTTTGCTTCGATAGCATATTGAAGAAGATTTGGAACTGCACTGAAGTGTGAAAAATCAATGATAACATCAGCCTTTACATTTACATCAGAAGTCGACTTGAAAACTGGATAATTGCCATTTGACTCACCGTGAGAGTCTATACCAGCAACTATCTGAACACCTTCAGTCTCCTCTGCAAGACGAGTGATAACCTGACCCATACGGCCATTACATCCATTTAATAAAATATTAATCATAACTAATCCTCCATTTTTATATTTTTAAAAATGGAGCTGCTGAGATTCAACTGCGGCAGCCCCAACATTTTATCATTATCTAAAAATTAATATTTTGCACTGTTTCCTGCAATCAAAGAAAGTCTCATTCTCTTAAAGAATGCCAAAAGCCTTAAGCTCTTTTTCAAGAAGAACCATAGTAGAATCTTCTGGATCGCAGAGAGGAAGTCTGAAATTCATCTTAGACTTACCCATGATCTGGAGAGCGGCCTTTACAGGAATCGGATTGACTTCTGCAAATAGAGCATCTATGAGAGGTTTAGCCTTAAGCTGAATATCGATAGAACCCTTGATATCTCCGTCGAAGAATTTTTGGCATAAATCATGAGTTTGCTTAGGAGCTACATTTGACAATACTGAGATTACGCCATCTCCGCCAAGAGCGAGGAGTGGAGTGATCATGTCATCATTGCCAGAATACATGCCGAAATCCTCAGGAACAAGTCTTGCAATTTCGCAGCATTGAGAAATGTTGCCGCTCGCTTCCTTGATAGCGACGATATTTGGATGCTTAGCCAGCTCCACAACAGTCGCAGGCTTGATATTTACGCCAGTTCTGCCCTGAACAGAATATAAAATGATAGGGATATTTACGGCGTCAGCTATTGCAGTATAATGCTGGATGAGACCTTTTTGGGTAGCTTTATTATAATAAGGCGTAACCTGAAGAAGACCATCAACTCCAACTTTTTCGATTTCCTTTGAAAGATTGATTCCGTGCTTTGTATCATTGCTGCCTGCACCGCCGATTACTGGGATACGACCAGCAACCTTCTGTACACAATATTCTACTACCTCTATCTGTTCTTCATCGGTCATAGTAGAAGCTTCGCCTGTCGTACCGCAGCTAATAATGGCATCAGTACCCTCAGCAATCTGCCATTCAATCAATTCGCCATAATTATCAAAATCTACAGTGCCATCTTCTTTGAATGGTGTAACGATAGCGACACCAGCACCTCTGAAAATTGTCATAATAAATCTCCTTATTTTTCTGATACTGCAAAATCCAGTATCTAGCGAGAATATAACGTAGCATCAGATATGCATCACCTTTATAGGTGGTATTTTGTTCCATTTCCAGCTTTTGATATGGTGGGTGTATATTCCCAATCGTCGGAGATGGATTCTGGGCGAGCTTGTCAGTGCTCTGCTACGCTTTAAAGTTAATTGCTGTCAATGAATAAATTACGATTGTGGTTATTCCAGATTGAGCTTACCGAGAACAACCTCTGCAATCTGAACTGCATTTGTGGCCGCACCCTTGCGGATATTGTCAGCTACTACCCAGAGATTTACACCATTTTCAACGCTGAAATCGCGTCTTACTCTTCCTACGTAAACTTCATCCTTGCCTGCAAAATCACGAGCCAGCGGATAAACATTTTGGCTGACATCGTCAACGAGATTGCATCCTGGTGCGTCAGCTAAAATCTGCTTAAGCTCATCAAGATCGAAAGGCTTTTCAAATTCGAGATTTATGCTTTCGCTGTGGCAAGAAAATACAGGAACGCGTACAGTAGTTGCTGTAACGTTTATAGCGTCATCTCCGAGAATCTTATGAGTTTCATTTATCATTTTCATCTCTTCCTTAGTGTAGCCATTTTCAAGGAAGCTGTCGATGTGAGGAAGAACATTTCCTGCAATAGGATGTGGGTAAGCAGTCATGATATCATTGCCCTTAAGACCTTCCTCGAGATCCTTGATACCCTTTAGACCAGAGCCAGATACAGCCTGGTAAGTAGAATATACAACACGCTTGATGGTATACTTTTCGTGAAGCGGCTTAAGTGGAACCATAGCCTGAATCGTAGAGCAGTTTGGGTTTGCGATGATGCCCTTGTTCCAGTCGATATCGCCTGGATTTACTTCAGGTACTACGAGAGGAACTTCTGGATCCATACGCCATGCACTGCTGTTGTCAACTACTGTCACACCATGAGCGGCTGCAATTGGTGCATATTTTTCACTGGTAGAACCACCTGCAGAAAAGAGTGCGATGTCGATAGGTTTATCGAATGAGTGCTCATTCAGTTCTTCGAGGACATAATCTTTTCCCTTGAACTGAATGGTCTTTCCTGCTGATCTGTATGATGACATAACGTACAGATTTTCAATCGGAAAATCTCTTTCTTCGAGCACCTGTAAAATAGTGCGTCCTACGAGACCACTGGCCCCTACTACGGCAACATTAGGTTTTTTCATTGCTTAGTCCTCCAATGTTAATTTTGAGTTAATTGCAATAAATGCTATATATATAATGAACATACTGGTCGATAGCAATGTTGATTTCAAGCATGTGTAAAATTATTTTGTAATGATGATGATTTCAAACAAGTGTGAAATCCTTTTGTGATGGTGAAATCAGCTTTAACCGCACATAGCAAAGGCTGATGCTAGCTGCAGAAATAAAGCAAATTATAATATTCTATGACCATGTTCAATGTATACAGATTCATTGTTCTGTATTGCTACCATTATATACTTTCCCATTGTGAAATGGAATAGCATAAGTGAATAAATACAGTATTTTCTTTTTAATATTTTTTTAACAAAAT
>CAVJDC010000005.1:0-31715 GCA_963648085.1 Anaerovoracaceae bacterium | reverse complement strand
ATCAGGAACCAGACAGCTAGAAGCCCGGTGAAGAATGAATCTGGCGATGCGAAATCCTGGCATGGGAGATGCTGGAGGCAGGAGAAGAGAAATGCGTCAGAGAAACGTGAAAGAAATGCTGCTTAGCGATGAAGAAACATCAAAGAAATGTGCAAGTAACACCGAAGAAATGGCAAAATGAAAAAATAGATAAAAACAAACACAATATGGCAAAGATTGCAAAAAAATGAATTGCACTTAGAGTGATAAAATATTAAAATGAGTGTAGAGCAGGTCTGCCAAAAAGAAGGCTTGCAGGATGATAAATTGGAGAAATAGATGTTTTGGTAAAAGCGGTAGCCGCAAGTATTAGGAAAGGAGAGAATCGAGGTAATGATGAAAAGACATTATTCGATAAGAAAAAATATATTTAGAAAGATTGTAAGTCTTGTCGTTGTGGCAGCATTCATATTTGTATCGGGTATTCCAGCTGCTTTTGCGATCGATCTTATAGATATGGACAAGGATTGCACATTGACATTAGAATATCATTACAACAAATTGGATCTAAAAAATGTAAGATTTTACCTCTATAAGGTAGCTGATATTGATTCTAAGACTAAAGCTACGTTTACACTGTCTGAAGATTTTAAGAAATATGTCAACGTAAAGGGATTAAGCGACCTGAATGAACTAAATGATCTGGATTCAGAAAAATGGGCTGACTTAGCGTCACTTCTCGATGATTATATAGGGGTAGACAAAAAAAATAGTCCTGCCTATAAGCATGCCGGAAATACTTCTGACGAAGGCAGTTTGACTATAACTGGCATAGAACCTGGCCTTTATCTTCTGACGGGAGAAATGACAAAATCGGGTAAAAGAACATTTATTCCGACACCTGTTCTTATGTCGATTCCTACGAGAGAAGACGGTTCTGAGTCGTGGACGTATGACTTTACTGTAAATGTGAAATATATCACCAAAACTAGCGGTGACTCTTATACACCAGACCCAGATCCAGATCCAACGCCAGATCCAGATCCGGATCCAACACCAGACCCAAACCCGACACCAGATCCTACGCCAGAGCAGGATACGCAAAAGGTCAGTGTAGTTAAGGTATGGAAGGATGAGGGTCACGAAAAGGACAGACCTAAGTCTATAAAAGTTCAGCTTCTTAGATCATCGGTTGGTCAGAAAGAAAAGGATATAATCGAAGAGGTAGAATTAAACGAAAAAAACAATTGGCGCTATAGTTGGGGAAATCTTTCTACAGAATATGAATGGTCTGTATTAGAGGTGACCGAAGATGATCCTGAGCTAGAGCCATATAATATTTCAAGAAGTGAGACATCAAGTACGGCATCAGCCACGTCTTCAGGCACAACCACGAGCACGTCTGCAGCCACGTCCGAAGGTTCTGCGGAAAAGGTGACTATATTTACTCTTACAAATGAATATGTAGACGTTCCTAACGGAGCCGGCACAACTACAAATACAAATAATAAGACAAATTCAAAGCTTCCTCAGACAGGCCTTCCGTGGTGGCCTGTACCAGTGCTTGCGATTGTGGGATTGTGCTTCATCCTCCTTGGAGTGACGAGACGTCGCTCTAGCACGTCAGATGAGGTGCTAAATAAAGCTGATAAAGCTTAAAACGACCCCAAGAAAAAGCTTAGGAATAACCCCAAGAAAAAGCTCAGGAATAAGCCTAAGAAAAAGTTCATGAATAAGCCCAAGAAAAAGCTCAGGAATAAGCCTGAGGCAAAGGCTAAGATATTTTTGGAATATACAGATAAATGACTACAAGCCCCGCATCATAAAATGATGCGGGGCTTGCTTTTTTAATTCTGGCTTTAAAGCTGCAGCGAAGTCTCTGCCGTTCTGAAACTTTGCCTGTATCTTTTGATATAGCGAACAAGCCTCATATAGAAATTGCGCAGCTTTGGATGCAGTGCAATTCTTCACTCAGAGGCAAAGAGCGTCGGGGGCTTATAGAGGCGGGAAATATCTGGTACTACGTTATAATATTTCAATCAATCTATCTACATCTTCTGGCTGTGTGGCCCAGCTTGTAGCAAGTCTTACAATAGTTCGGCCGTCAGGGGTTTTCTCCCAGAAGCTAAAATCAACCTTATCCTTGAGTGCTGCGAGTTCTTTTTCGTCAAGTATGACGAAAAGCTGATTTGTAGGTGAGTCGAAAGCTAGTGTATAACCCTTTTTCGCAAAGGCCTCTCTGAGCCTGTCAGCGGACGATACAGCGATGCGTCCACATTCTAGGTACAGATGTCCACATTCTAGGTACAGATTGTCGAGATTGTCGCTAAAAAGAGTATCAAACTGCAGACCGGCGATTCTCCCTTTTGCAAGAAGTGCACCGCGCTGCTTCATAATTGTAAAGAAATGAGGCACGAAGTCATGCTTCGGAAAAACAAGAGCTTCGCCAAAAAGAGCACCGCATTTTGTGCCGCCGATGTAGAATGCGTCACATAGGCGTGCGATGTCAGAAAGCTTGGCATCATTTGACGGACAGGCAAGGGCATAAGCCATACGCGCACCATCCATGTAAAGTGGAAGATGATAATGTGTGCATACGGTGTGAAGCTCTTCAAGCTCCTTGAGTGAGTAGAGAGTGCCCGACTCGGTAGGCTGCGAAATGTAAACCATTCCCGGCATTACCATATGATCATGATTTTCGTCTTCATAGAATTCTTCCACTAGACAACGAACCGATGCAGCTGAAATCTTTCCATTTTCAGAAGGAATAGCGAGAACCTTGTGGCCGCCAAGCTCTATGGCGCCTGCCTCGTGCGTACTTATATGACCAGTATCTGCAGCTATGACACCTTGATATGGTTTGAGAATGGCATCTATTACGGTTGCATTTGTCTGAGTGCCTCCGACCAGGAAGAAGATATCTGCTTCGGGAGCTTCGCATGCGCTACGTATTTTTTGTCTGGCTGATTCTGAGAATTCGTCCAGCCCGTAGCCAGCGGATTTTATCATATTCGTATCTATTAATCTCCTGAGAATGGCAGGATGAGCACCCTCCATGTAATCTGAAGAGAAATTAAGCTTTTCATTTTGCATAAAATATTACCTTTCGTTGCTTAAGAATCTCCTAACGGTGTAAAATAATTGTGGAATTTTTCAAAAATAAAATAAAGACCAAACCCGCAGTGTTGAGATATTCGATAGCCTTAGAAGGATGAGTAGGGAATGGTCTCTATTTAGAATATTATACAACAAATCGCTTTGGAATTGGCAGAAAAATTGTAAAAAATCCTTATCGCGCAAACTTTTTGATATCGATGCACTGGCAGCAGCGCAAGGCATGGACTTAAGACCGGTTTAAGACCAGTTCGAAGACAGCTTACGACCAGCTCAATGTCAGCTCACGACCAGCTCAATGTCAGTTTAAGATCAGCGCAATGGCAGCTTACGACCAGTTCAATGTCAGCTTGCGACCAGCTCAATGTCAGCTTACGACCAGCTCAATGTCAGCTTACGACCAGTTCAATGTCAGCTTGCGACCAGCTCAATGTCAGCTTACGACCAGCTCAATGTCAGCTTACGACCAGTTCAATGTCAGCTTGCGACCAGCTCAATGTCAGCTTACGACCAGCTCAATGTCAGCTTACGACCAGTTCAATGTCAGCTTGCGACCAGCTCAATGTCAGCTTACGACCAGTTCGACGGCAGTTCATGGCTAACTCGATGGAATTTCATGGCTAATTCGATAGAATTTCTTGGCTAGCTCGACGGCAGTTCACGACCAACTCAATTGTATTTCAAAATCACCTGGAAAATAGCTCAAGAGAAGCTTCGTCATATAGTGCAGTGCCATTGTATACAAAATCGAGATGGGTGGTAAACAGGGAAATATGAGCAGATAGGCAGCAAGCGAAATGGAAAAAAATTTTGGAGTGTATAAGAGTGTATGAAAAATAAAAAATGTTCGAAGTATATGAAAAATAAAAAAGAAGAGTTCGGAGTGGGTAAAAAAAGATATAATTAAAAGTAAAGATAGAAAAAGCGGCACAAATATATGTCTGAGATAGCGCGATTTTGCTGGTGGGTATATTTTTAGTCGGAGGTAGAACGGATGATATTCAAATGCAGCAGTATGGAAGATGCTGAGAGCTTGGCGCGTGAAATACGCAGGATTTTGGCAGGTAAAATAATTAATATCATAATAAATGAAATATGTGGAACGGTATATCTTGTTGTAGATGGTCAACTAGAGCTTTTTAACGAGTCTGTATTGCAAGGGCTTGGGATAAGCTTTGAGGCCGTGTGCCAAGGGGGCTTGTGCGAGAGTGAAAATCAAGAGAGCCCGAAGGCTGCGGAGGGCTCGCAGTTCGCAGAGTCTAAAAGAGTTTTAGATGAAGATAAACGAGAATTAGTTTTTTCGATTCGTGACGGGAGAGAAACATATTTTGTTACAAATAGAAATATTAAACCAGAGGTGTGGATTGGGCGCAGAAAATATAGAAAAGATGATGGACTCCTTTCTGTCATAGCGGGTCCATGCGAGATAGAAAATTATGAAGATTTGTATAAGACAGCTGCAGCATTGCGTGAGTGCGGAGTGTCTGTTTTCAGAGCGATGCCTAGAAAGCCGCGTTCGACACCATATTTTTTTCAAGGTGTAGGTGACATAGGCTGGGAATATCTTGCACGTATCAGAAAGGAGCTTGATATGCCAGTGCTTGCAGAGGTATTTAGCCAGGACGAGATAGATATCGCACTTGAGTGTGGGATCGACATGATTCAGATAGGTGCGAGAAATATGCAAAATTACGATCTCATAAAAAGAGCAGCACGTTCGGGAATTACGACTGTTCTCAAGAAAGGCATGTGGTGTACTAATTATCAGCTTCTCATGGCTGCTGAATATTTTTTCGTATATGGGAAAGGTAATGTAGTTCTCACGGAGCGTGGTATAAGCACACATGAGAAGAGTACGCGAAATACTTTTGACCTGTCAGGGATACATCTTTTAAAGAAAGCCTCGAATCTTCCTGTGGCTGCAGATGCAAGTCATGCGACGGGGAAGAAAAATCTCGTAGCTCCTATGAATACAGCAGCAGTTTTGATGGGAGCTGATGTGATTGAAGTTGAGGTTCACATTGATCCGCAGCGCACCATAAAGCCTGGAGATTACAAGCAAATGCTGGATATTGCAGAGTATAGGCAAATGTTAGATGATATGCGGCCTGTGATGGATATGCGAGGCGTAAGATATGATTTTGAATGATTGATTCACAAGAAAATAGGCACCAAGGCCGAAGCGTGCGCTTCGGCCTTGGTGCCTGCGAATTTTCCTTAAGCTTCGACCTTGGTGCCTGCGAATTTTCCTTAAGCTTCGGCCTTGGTGCCTGCGAATTTTCCTTAAGCTTCGACCTTGGTGCCTGCGAATTTTCCTTAAGCTTCGGCCTTGGTGCCTGCGAATTTTCCTTAAGCTTCGACCTTGGTGCCTGCGAATTTTCCTTAAGCTTCGGCCTTGGTGCCTGCGAATTTTCCTTAAGCTTCGACCTTGGTGCCTGCGAATTTTTCCTTAAGCTTCAAGCTGAGAGCCGTTGTGATTTGTCCCTAAGCTTCGAGCTCGGCGTCAAGGAATTCCTTGATTTTGAGAAGACAATCTCTAGTATTCAAAACAGTGACATCTTCAAGGTCGCATATGAGAGCAAGATCTTTTGTCATGAAGCCTGACTCAATAGTTTTAAGCGCTGCCTTTTCGAGGCAGTCTGCAAATCTCATGAGATCAGATATTGCGTCGAGCTCGCCGCGCTTTCTGAGAGCACCTGTCCAAGCAAATAGAGTAGCGATCGCATTTGTCGAAGTCTCTTCTCCCTTGAGATGCTTATAATAATGACGTGTAACTGTACCATGTGCTGCCTCATACTCGTAATATCCATGAGGCGAAACGAGCACGCTTGTCATCATGGCAAGTGAGCCAAAAGCAGTTGCGATCATGTCACTCATTACATCACCGTCATAATTCTTGCACGCCCAGATAAATCCTCCCTCAGAGCGGATAACTCTAGCCACAGCATCGTCTATAAGAGTGTAGAAATATGTGATGCCAGCTTCTTCGAAGCGTTCTTTGTACTCATTGTCATACAGTTCCTGGAATATATCCTTGAATCTGTGATCGTATTTTTTTGAAATAGTATCCTTAGAAGAGAACCAAAGCTCTTGCTTTGTGTCGAGTGCATATTCGAAGCATGAACGAGCAAAGCTTTCGATGGAGTCATCCTTATTGTATGTGCCCATGATAATGCCAGCACCGTCGAAATCAAAAATAGTTTCCCTAAAAATTTCATTGCCATCTGTATCGGTGAAGAGCAGCTCAGCCTTGCCAGGTACGTCACTTTTGTACTCTGTGCATTTGTAGATATCGCCATAAGCGTGACGTGCGATAGTGATAGGCTTCTTCCAAGTTCTTACTGTAGGCTTAAGACAATCGAGCATGATAGGAGCTCTAAAAACAGTACCATCGAGAATAGCACGAATAGTTCCATTTGGACTTTTCCACATTTGCTTGAGATTATATTCTTCAACTCTCTGAGCATTTGGTGTGATAGTAGCACATTTTACAGCTACTCCATATTTCTTCGTAGCCTCCGCTGCATCTACAGTCACCTGATCATCAGTCTCGTCTCTGTGAGGGAGCGAGAGGTCATAATATTCTGTCTTAAGATCTACATAAGGCATGATAAGGTCTGTCTTGATGATGTCCCATATAATGCGTGTCATTTCATCGCCATCCATCTCTACGAGGGGAGTGGTCATCTTGATTTTTTCCATGGAGAAGTCGTCCTTTCTGTATACATTTTTAAAATTGTGTGCAATCTTAGAATCCATATAAATATTAAAGTTTTGACACAAAAATGTCTATGCTAAATCAGTCAAAATATGTAAAAAAACAAAATGCAGAAAAAAAACAATTCTGCACCCATTGCCGGGGCTGCAAAGCAGGTCATATTATTGCATCATACTTGCATCATACTTGCATCATACTTGCATCATAATGCAGTCTACTGCCCATTGCCGGAGCCATTAAGCAGAGCATCATAATCTCTTACACAAAATACATAGTCTGGTCTGACATCATTGATATACTCGTCGAGAGTCTTGTCTGTATAGTGTCTAAGATCGATTGAATACATCTTGTCGAAGCTGTAATATATCAAGCATTCGAGGGGATTTGTAAAACTGTCGCCATATATAAGAACAGTAGGCAAATTGCCGCGATGTGTATCTATGGTTGTCTCGGGCTTATCGCCATCCATGTAGATATTATAAAGTGCAAAATCGGAGGCCTTTTTCGGAAGTGAATAAACTACCGAAGCGCCCCAGCTGCTGTTGTTTGTTCTGTCGAAGTTGATTTCTTTATCTGGAGTAATTGTATAGAGCTTTTCATCGTCTTTCCAAAGATTGAAGAGCTTTCTTCCACGCGAGCCAAGATAAGTATTTTTGACAGCTTTTATGGTATATTCGCCGTCCTCGATCACATCAAGCTTAGCGCCGCATGTATCATTTAGATAATTCATCATCTGCAGATAAGTCTCATAAGCTCCCTTCATCGAATAATGATTGTCCACAGTCGAAGAATATTTCAGCTTTTCGTCCCCTGAAAGCGAATCGAAAAAAGGTTTCATATCGATATAAGAAATACCATTTTGTTCCATTTTCTCAAAGAGTGTCGATGATGATGCTTCTGCATACTCGCTGCTGTTCTCAAGATACCATGGATAATAATCCGCAAGACATACATACTGACATGGCACAGCCACATAGCAATAATGACCGCCGTAGCTTTCGACAAGATTTTTATGAGTAGAAATATTATTTATTATAACATCAGCCTGCGCCGAAAGTTTTTCCTGATCTGGAGCGCTTTCAAAGTCACGATATTCGAGAAGAACATCGTCCGTTATGACAACGTCATTCACAACAGGTCTTCCGATCTTGATATCTACCCAGGTATTTAACTCCACTAGCTCAGAACGCCATGGCGCATGGTCAGACAGATATGTTTCGACATCAGTGAAATATTTCCCCGAGAGCACGCTCTTCTTTGTGAATTTCGGAAATTCTGCAAGAGTTCTATTTTCATAATATGAGAAATCGTCACCTGCCTCTTGGAAGATGGTAACTGCAAAAAGAACTGAAATCAGAAGCACAAATATAACGGACACAGCGACAGCTGTAAAATGAGGCTTTTTCTTAACTTTCCCGTTTTTTTCATTTTTCCTAGCTTCCGCAGCTTTCCTAGCTTTCACAGATTCTTTAGTTTCCTGGGCTTCCGCGGCTTTCCTAGCTTTTTCAGATTCTTTAGTTTTCTGGGCTTCCGCGGCTTCCTTAGCTTTCTCAATTTTCACAGATTCTTTAGTTTTCTGGGCTTCCGCGGCTTTCCTAGCTTCCGCAGCTTTCTCCGCTTTATTTTTCATAAGTGTTGTCATGCAGACCTCCTTCCCTTGAAATATTTTAAAGTGCAGCAGTGCTGACAAGCTTGTTTGATCAGCTTGTCAATAATAAAATCCTCCCGAGATTGAAAATACTCAAAACTGGAAATAGATAAATGGTGAAAATGACCCAGAGACCAGTTTGACATATGCAGCTGCAAAGACTGCAATTGCAAACAGAGATATAAGTGTCCTGAAAGCGTGTATACCGAAGCGCGTTTTTGTCATCCTGTCCTCAATAAATTTTATGACAGGAAGTGATGATATAACAGACAAAATCAGCTCAGGATAATATTCTTTGATAAGATAAACGCACTCGCTAAGAGCAGACTGCAGCGCAGTGGCGCCTGAACCAGCAGCACTAGCAGTCATAGCAGGATTTATACCAAACATGCATCTCAGATATGTCCACGCATCAGAAATCGATTCGGCACGAAATAGCACCCAGCCGAAGATGACAAGCAGCATTGTAGTGATATATCTTATCCAAGAAGGAATTCTGCGCAGTCGGTCATTTCCGATTATAAATTTTTCTATTATCTGCAAAATTCCATAATAAATCCCCCAGAGTATATATGTCCAATTTGCACCATGCCACACACCCGTGAGAAGCCATACTGCGAAAAGATTCATGATCTGGCGGGAAATAGAGCATCTGTTTCCGCCCAGAGGGATGTAGACGTAGTCTCTAAACCAGGTTGACAGTGATATGTGCCAGCGACGCCAAAATTCTGTGATGCTGGTGGACACATAAGGATAGTTGAAATTTTCATTGAAATGAAAACCTATCATACGTCCAAGCCCTATGGCCATGTCAGAATATGCGGAAAAATCAAAGTAAATCTGGAATGTAAAAGCTATGGCACCAAGCCATGCGAGTGACGGCGTGAGGAGCTGTGTCCCGACATTTGAGAAAGCTTCATCCGCAATAATGCTTACAGAATTGGCAAGGATAAGCTTTTTCCCGAATCCAAGCATAAATCGCAAAATACCATAATAAAAATCATGCAAACAGACTTTTCTCGAAACAATTTCTCGCTCGATGTCTGTATATCTTACGATAGGACCTGCCACAAGCTGTGGGAAAAGAGCAATATAAAGAGCTACGGTAAGGGGATTTTTCGCAGCCTTTGTGTCACCTTTATAGACATCAAAGACATAACTCATGCCTTGAAATGTATAAAAAGAAATTCCGATAGGAAGGGCAATTGAAACTATATCAACTGCGAGACCAATGTCTGCGAGTGTTTGTGTGACGAAGCCGGCATACTTGAAAATTCCAAGAAGAGCAACATTTATAAGAATACTCGCAACAAGAACGACTTTTCTGAAAATACTATAGTCTTTTCCACTTTTAAATTCGACTTTTTCGAAATTTTTTCTTTCGAAAAATTTTTTCCCGGGGTCTCGTTTTTCAACAAGAAGCCCTGATAAGTAATTTATCGCAATTGATGCGCCAATCAGTCCGAGATATCTTATGCCACCCCAACCATAAAAAATAATGCTGAAAATTATGAGCAGCAGATTGTGCGGCTTTACAAATCTTTGCGGCACCATAAAATAGAGCACAAGGAAAGCTGGCAGAAAGACTGATATAAAAATATTGCTAGTAAAAAGCATGATATATTCCTCTAAAAATATCAAAATTTAAGCAAAATTAAAGTGCATGAGAAGCTGAAGTGCCAAAATTTAAAGGCACACACATACTTCACTATCTACAAAATCAGCCTATTTTATCATGTTTTGATTCCAATATGACTTCATGCATGCAATTGTCACCCAATTGTAAAAAAAGTCGACATATGCTGCGAGATAGCGAAAAGAATGACATATGCTGCGAGATAGCGAAAAGAATGACACGTGATGTGGAAAAGTGGAAATAATGGCATACGCTGAGGAATAGCCAAAACCCATCAATTAAAGGCAATGCGCTCGCATTATGCCCTGCGGCGATTGCGAATATGTAATGGCGATTGCGAATATGTAATAATGAATAAAAAATTATGTATGCACGGAAATATTATGTATACTTACAAGAATCCATTGACGTAAGGCGATTCCTAATGTATCATAAAGATAACAAAGGGGAAGCGAAAATGCAGAAGAGAAACACAAGAAATGTCATATGAAAAGACAGAAAATGCCTTTGGAAGAGCATATGAAAAGTGTGTATGAAAAGAGATGTGTTTGAGAAAGCATTTGAAAAGATCCTTTGGTGCAGTTGTACCGAGTTCCGGTATATTCTTAGAAGTATGGAGGGCAGACCGATGTACAGGTAGAAGAATCAAACTGATAGCAGTTTGAGATTCCCAGTAGGTTTTGTTTTGAGAGATGAACTGACTTTCATGAGTCAGGGCAGTTTGTAAGGAGGCTGCTTATGAGAAGAGGTCACGATCCATAGCACAGGGGAAGTACAAGGAACATGGCTCGAGATGTAGAGAATACATCGGTCATGACACAGGAAAAACTGAAAATTAAAAATTGAAAATGCAGAAAACAAAAAAGCCAAAGAAAGAGAGGTTATACAGTGAAGCTTAAAGAAATTCATTGACGGCCCATTCGGATTAAGAGAACAAATCCGGGTGGGCTTTTTTTAGTGCATATTCATACTATAGATATCCAGCATAAAGAACACTTTCAGCCTGAAAAAACCTTCCAGCTCAAAAAGAATCCCCTCGGCTTAAGAGAAGCCCCTCGGCTTAAAGATAACCCTTCCAGCTCAAAAAGAATCCCCTCGGCTCAGGGAGTGTAAATTCATGAGTCGAGGGGGAGTGTACTTTAGTTTTATGGGGCATGGATAGCCGCTATACAGCCTCTTCAAATTGGGAATTGTAAAGTGCTGCGTAGAAGCCATCGGCTTTGAGAAGCTCATCGTGTGAACCAGTTTCGACTATGTCGCCATCTCTCATAACTAGAATGACGTCGGCATCGCGTATAGTAGAAAGCCTGTGAGCTATTACAAAGCTTGTGCGTCCAGCCATGAGATTGTTCATGGCTTGCTGAATGCGAAGCTCCGTACGTGTATCGACAGAGCTTGTAGCTTCATCGAGTATGAGGATTTTGTTGTTTGCAAGAATTGCACGTGCGATCGTAAGAAGCTGGCGCTGTCCTTGCGAAACATTTGTGGCATCTTCGTTAAGCTCCATCTGGTAGCCGCCTGGAAGAGTCTGAATAAAGTGATGGGCATTTGCAGCCTTCGCAGCAGCTATGACTTCTTCGTCGGTAGCATCGAGACGGCCATAACGGATATTTTCCATGATAGTTCCTTTGAAGAGCCATGTGTCCTGAAGAACCATTCCAAAAAGCTGTCTAAGGTCGTGGCGCTTTAGGTCACGTATATCATGACCGTCAACATAGATGCTGCCGCCTGAAACGTCATAAAAACGCATAAGGAGCTTAACTATAGTAGTTTTTCCAGCACCTGTAGGGCCGACGATAGCGACAGTTTGTCCGGGATCAACCGAAGTACAGAAGTTATGAATGATAGTCTGATCATCTGAATATCCAAATTTTACATGATCAAATACCACGCTGCCTTTTATCATTTCGAGATCTATATCATTGTCTGAATCAGCGACTTCTTCTTCTTCCTCGAGAAATTCAAATACTCTCTCTGCAGCAGCAGCCATGGATTGGAACATATTCATGACCTGAGCAAGAGAAGTGATAGGCTGAGTCAGATTCTTTACATACTGTATAAATGCCTGAATGTCACCAACAGTTATGACACCGCTGATTGCGAGCATGCTGCCAACGATAGCAACAGTGGCATATCCGAGATTGCCGACGAGATTCATGACAGGCTGCATGAGGCCAGACAAAAATTGCGACTTCCATGCTGACTGATAGAGAATGTCATTTGTATTGTCAAATTCTTCAAGGATCTTGTCCTCACGATTGAAAGCCTTTACTATATTGTGTCCACTGAAAGTTTCTTCAATCTGTCCATTTATCTCACCGAGATATTTTTGCTGTGCCTTGAAATGCTTTTGGGAAAATTTCACTACCAAAGCCATAAATAAAGCGGAAAGAGGTACTACAAGTACAGATATCAGTGTCAGCAGAGGACTTATAGTCAGCATGATAACTATGATCCCAACGACAGTTGCAACTGAGGTTATAAGCTGTGTGATACTGGAATTCAGACTCTGCCCAAGAGTATCGACGTCATTTGTGATGCGTGAGAGAACTTCGCCGACAGTCTTTGATTCAAAGTACTTAAGAGGCATGCGGTTGATCTTTTGTGAGATATCTTCCCTCATCTTAAAGCATATGCGCTGCGTGACACCACTCATGAGCCATCCTTGTGCAAGTGAAAATCCAGCACTTACAATATATAATCCCAAAGTTGCAAGAAGTATATAGCCGATTTTTGTAAAATCAATGCCCCCTGTACCCTGAATTTTTGCCATGAGACCTGTGAATATCTCAGTAGTTGCCTTGCTTAAGACCTTAGGCCCTGCGATACTAAAGATCGTACTTCCAGCAGCCAAAATGACAACTATACCTATGATAAGCTTGTATGAAGACATGTACTTTATAAGCTTTTTGACAGTGCCTTTAAAATCTTTTGCCTTTTCAACAGCCATTGGACCACGTCCTGGCGGAGGTCCCTGGCGTCTGCGAGGTACTCTTGAATTTGTCTGTTCGCTCATTATGCAAGACCTCCTTTCATCTCGATATCCTCAGCGGAGAGCTGTGATTCTGCAATTTCACGATACTCCGTGCAATTTTCCATAAGCTCTTCGTGTGTACCGACACCTACTATACGGCCCTCATTCATGACCACAATCTTATCAGCATACATAATGGTACTTATACGCTGCGCAACAATGATGCGTGTGATGTCGCTTGTACTTTCTTCTAATGCATGTCTAAGAGCAGCATCGGTCTTGAAATCAAGTGCCGAAAAACTGTCATCAAACAGCAAAATCTTTGACTTTCTTGCGATAGCTCTTGCGATAGAGAGTCGCTGTCTTTGACCGCCTGATACATTTGAGCCTTCCTGTGCAACAGGACTTTCAAGCCCCTCAGGTTTTTCTGAAATAAACTCTGCTGATTGGGAAATCTCAACAGCCTCCCTTACACTTTCCTCATCGATATAATCACCGCCGAATTTTAGATTTGATTCAATTGTTCCTGAGAAAAGAAAACCTTTTTGAGGGACATATCCCGTCAGACTTCTCAGCTTCTTTTGTGAAATATCTCTAATATCTATGCCATCTATGAGAATCCTGCCCTCTGACACATCATAGAAGCGGAGTATCAGATTCATGAGTGTGGACTTTCCGCTTCCCGTGCTTCCTATAATCGCAGTAGTTTCACCAGGCTCTGCGGTAAAAGAAATGTCGGAAATGGAATCTTCCTCAGCATTCGGATATCGGAAAGATACATTTTCGAATGTGATGCGTCCCTTGATATCATCGAGCTCACTATCACGAAGCTGCGCTTCAGGCTTGTCTGTGATTGCTGGTTCAGTATCTAGGACCTCTTCTATACGTTCTGCTGCTACGCCTGCACGAGGCAGAAGAATAGCAACTACGGTAATCATCAGGAAAGAACCTACAATAATCATAGTATATGTAATGAATGCAATCATATCTCCAACTTGAAGATTTCCAAGCTCTACACCATGAGAACCCTTCCAAACTATAAGAACTGAGACGGCATTCATGATGAACATCATGCAAGGCATCATAAAAGCCATAGAACGGTTTGTGAAAAGCTGTGTCTTCATAAGCTTTTCATTTGCATCTCTAAATCGTTCTTCTTCATGCTTTTCTCTGCTGAAGGCACGTATAACAGGGATGCCAGAGAGAATCTCGCGAGATACGAGATTTAGCTTATCAACCAAGGTTTGCATAATTTTGAACTTTGGAATAGTGACAGACATCAGCACTCCCACTACACAGAATATAGCAGCCACGGCTACAGCAATGATCCACGACATGCCTGTATGAGTATTTACAACCTTGATGATTCCACCGATCGCAAGAATAGGAGCATATAAAATGATTCTCATGATAATAACGCAAACCATCTGTACCTGCTGGATGTCATTTGTACATCGCGTAATGAGAGATGCTGTAGAAAAGCGTGACGTCTCGACATTTGAGAATGTGATGACCTTCTTGAATACACTATTTCGCAGATCACGGCCAATCTCAGCACCTGCACGTGAAGCTATAAATGATACAGCTATCGCACATAGCATAATGATGACAGAATAAAGCAGCATGATACCGCCTGTGTGCCAGAGGTATGATGTCTGGATAGCGTCCGTGTCCACTCCGATAGCTTCATATTCTGCCTGCACGTAAGAAAGAGCAGCCTGTGAAATAATAGAATCACTCATAGTGTCATACTTTTCCATAATCTGATCTCTCATAGAAGTGATAATTTCGTCTGTATCAGCACCTGCTGCTTGCATTGCGCTTAACTGGGAAACCATCTGCTGCATTTCCTCGGATTGGCTGGCATATGACGAAATAACCATAGGCAGACTGACAGCAGCGTCAATGTCTTCTATGTGCTCCTTACCCGAGTCGTTTAAAACATAAAGAGGCTCGTTTACAGAGGAGTCATCTGTGATGAGTTTGATGTCATCGATATCGCCCTCATCGTGCAAATCATAATATTTTTTCAACAAATCAGCCTCATCTGAAGTCATAAAGAGACGAAGTGTATCAAGGGATGATTCACGAATGACTTCAGGCGCTGCATTTTCGATACCTCCCTGCTGTATGCCGACATCGACTATGTCTGCAGTATACTGCGGAAGTGAGAGATCGAACAGTGCTTCTATGACAAGAAGAAGCACTATGAGAAGCATCGCAATCTTGTGCTTTGCTAGGTGTTTCAGTATCTTTCTCAATTTTACTTTCCTTTCTGTCTATTTTAATTCAAGTTCGAACCTTCTGATTCTGATTCAGCTTGTCATTTAGGGTGCGTCAAAATAGCTCAGCACACATCAAATCGATTTTTACATGTAAAACTTAGAATGCGTCGAATCGGCTAATCGGCTCTGGACACATCAAACGGCTTATAGCGCGTCGAATCGGCTCTGGACACATCAAACGGCTTATTGCGCGTCGAATCGGCTCTGGGCACATCAAACGACTCGCTGCTTATGATTTGTCTGATCTGTCAAATAAAGTATGCAGCTTCAAATATGTCAATTTGTCTTGCATTCTGCAATCCGTAAAGCTTACGAAAATCCATGCTAACTACTATGAGGCAGAGAGCCTATGCTGATTAGTATGCATGCTAGAAAGTTCATGCTTGGTGCTGCGAAAATCAGAAGCTGCATGCCAACTAATATGGGCCTAGAAAGCTCATACTAGCTGCTGCTTAAGCTATCAGAGACGGAATCATCAGGGTCAACGTCAGATGTAACGTCAGATGAAATGTCAGATAAAGCATCTGGATTGAAACTGTCAAGCTCGCTGCTCATAATACTGTACAGCTGTTCCCAAAGCTCAAGGAGACGTGATATGTTCTCATCTCCAAATTTTTCAAATACTGTATCTGTGAGTAAATGAAGGTTGCTGCTCACATGCGTGAAGGTGCTTAGACCATCGTTCGTCAGAGAAAGATAGGCACTGCGTCTGTCGTGGATATCTTTTTTTCGCATGACATATCCCTTGTCCTCAAGGCTGCGCATCATCCGTGACACTGCAGGTGTCGATATGCCAAGCTCATGAGCTATGACCGACAGCCTTAATCCCTGAGATTCCGGATTTTCCTGTGTATAGTTGTATATCCTGTGCATATGCAGATATTCACCTTTTGAGATTTCGGAAAAGATTTTATCCATATGCATGTGTCTGACCGACTGCAGCATGTGCAGCCAACGTTGAAGAGTAGTTTCGTTTATCATAAAATTCTCCGTAAATAAAGTAATACAGATTCTATCAAATGAAATTAACAAGGCTAATTATTAACTATGTTAATGAATGTGAAACTATGATAACTCGTCTGAAGAATCGTGTCAAGTATCTTTTTGTGATAATTTATGGTAGTTTTTGTGATTATTGAGATAATTTTAACAATGTATAATGTGTGGGACAGGCATATGAGCTGATGGTGCTGTGGGAGGTGTATGAGCAGAAGCCGACGGTACGGGGGAACGATGCATGAGCTGACGGTGCTGTGGGAGGTGTATGAGCAGAAGCCGACGGTGCTGTGGGAGGTGCAGGAGGAACAAAAACCCGCGGTGTGGTGCCGAAGGGCATCACACCGCGGGGCGCATGTGCAGGTTGTCAGACAAGAGGCGCAATTATGCGAAGTGCTTTTCCTATAAATCGCTTGATGATATTTATTTTTTTATAATCGCGCATAGATATTTCGGCTGATTCGGCGAAAGTTTTCTCGAAATCTGCTGAAATATCGCCTACGACAGGATTGTTGTACATGACGCAGGCACATTCGTAGTGCAGATACAGGCTTCTGAAATCCATGTTTATAGTGCCTGTGACTGCTTCTTTTTTGTCTGCACAAATCATTTTCGTATGAACAAATCCTGGGAGATATTCATATATTCTTACACCAGATTCAATAAGATTTGGATAATAAGATTTTGATATCGTATTTACCAGTCGCTTATCGGGGATGCGTGGAAGTATTATGCGTACATCTGTACCGCGCTTGGCAGCACGCATGAGAGCCATCAGCATTTCGTCATCGAGTACGAGATATGGTGTCATGATATAAAGCGTGTTTACTGCGGTATTTATAAGATGCAAATATACACTTTGCGCAACAGATATTTTAGACTGAGGGCCATCTCCATAAGGAATAAATATTCCTGAGAAATCCTTAATTGAAGATGTTTCTGAGAATCCATTCTTATCTCTGGACACTAGATTAATAGAATCTTTTAAGGAAACGGAGCTATCCGCACCATCAGCGTCAGTCAATGCATCAGAACCAGCGTCAGTCAATGCATCGGAATCAGCGTCAGGCAATGCATCAGAACCAGCGTCAGGCAATGCATCAGAACCAGCGGCGCTGGCAACGTTACTGGCGTCAAATCTGCAGGCGTCTTTTCGCAAATTAGATCCATCAGATCCACCAACTGCAAATCTGCTTTTGTGTAAGTAATACCCATAATCCTCGTGCTTGTTTTCGTGAATAGCATTCCACATTTGAAGAAACATCAGCGTGTAGCTTCTGACGGCATCGCCTTCAAGCATAAAGCAGTTGTCCTTCCAGACTCCGAAGCGTGCCTTTCGGTTTATATATTCGTCCGCAAGGTTAAGTCCTCCGCTAAATGCATACTTTCCGTCAATCACGATTATTTTTCTGTGATCGCGATTGTTGTATGAAGTGGAGAAGAAAGGAGTGACACGGGCAAATGTACGAACCTTTATCCCGAAGCTGCGAAGACGGGAGGCGTACCCCATCGGAAGGGTATTCATACATCCAATGTCATCATAAATTAATCTCACTTCAACTCCTGCAAGTGCCTTGTCTATAAGTATATCAAGAATTGAATTCCAAAATATACCAGGGGTGATGATAAAAAATTCCATAAATATGAAATCCTCTGCTTTTTTTAGCGAAGCTATTATGTCGTCATACGCATAATCACCCATAGAATAATATTTTGCAGAAGTACCAGAGTATGATGGATATCCACCAGTATTTTCAATATAATGCGACAATCCCGAGAGACGTGCGTCTATACTGATGCAGTCTTTCACTATCGGTTCAGTATCGGTATATCCTTTAGTAATATCTATGGAATGCCTTACAGCGCGTGTAGCTCTGATTGATCCGAGATTGAAATGAAATATTATATAAAGCAGCGACCCAAATAGAGGGAATGCTGCGATAGGAACAATCCAAGAAATCTTATATGCTGGGCTTCCTTCTTTGTTTATAATAATAATGGATATAATTGCCGAAATCACAGGGATAACTATTGTGGTTGCAATTTTTTCATACTGATTATCAAGCCGTGTAGCAAGGAGCATTATGAAGAGTACCTGAAACACAATCATAACAGCAGCTACGAAGAAACGGCTGAAAACAACATTTAGCAGAGATTTTCTAGGCACGCGGTGAAGCCAGCTGCGAATTTTGCCATAATGCTTTGTCAAATTCTCAGGATTGACTATATTGCCATGCCTGCGCTTTCTAATGTTATTTACATTCAAATCAGTATTGGCAGCATTTTTGCTGTCGATCTTGTGGCTAGAGTGCTGCAAGCTTCTCCTCAAGAATAGAAGCAGCGTCCTCTACACAGCCTGGACAGCTTCTAAGCTTTGGGCGGTCAGGTCCGCCAAGCAGATCCTTACATATCATCGAAGAATTTTTGTCGATAAATGCTTGCTGTAATTCTCTCATCAAAGCGTAAGTTTTTTTCTTGGTTGCAGGTGCCTCAAGATTTCCATCGCTAGAGAGTGCACTTGCTGCGGCAAGCATACCAGAAACAGCTCCACATACTTGATTTGAGCCCATTCCAAATCCGAAGCCCTCGCATAATTTGAATAATTCTCTTTCATCTACGTTAATAACATCAGCGAAAGCGCAGGCAACAGCCTGTGCACAATTGTAACCATTGCTGTGCTTTATCACAGCATCTTCAGCTCTTTTTCCCATAGTTGAACCTCCTAGCATTTACAACTATATGTCTGTGTGTCTGATTTTTTCGAGTATCAAGCGGAGCGTAACTTCGCAGGGATTTGTCAACTAAGTGACTATTTGCGATATCTCGGATTCGTGCTTGACACTACAGGTTGTGCGACTTTTGTCTCATAATTTTATTATATAATTTTTACTTGAAAAAAACAAGAAATATGAAAGTAACAGCACAGAGCAAGCCAGCAAGGCAGTCACACAGAGCAAGCCAGCAAGGCAGTCACACAGAGCAAGCCAGCAAGGCAGTCACACAGAGCAAGCCAGCAAGGCAGTCACACAGAGCAAGCCAGCAAGGCAGTCACACAGAGCAAGCCAGCAAGGCAGTCACACAGAGCAAGCACGCAAGGCAGTCACACAGAGCAAGCACGCAAGGCTGGCTCGTAGAAAAAGCTCTTCTTGTAAGCTAGATATACTAGATATAGAAATTGACTAAAAAACATTTACTGTTCAAATATATCTGTGCAAATAAGGGTGCTTCGTATGGCGGTCTTTGGTGATACATTATGAATTGTCAATATAATATATGTGCTATGCAAGACGATAATATGTATGCATAAAAACGTTTATTTTTTTATTTGGTGTGTTATAATAAATTTGTCGATTTATACTGACGAGCAAAGCTGATCTGCAGCTGCAAAAGATACGCACCTTACTGGTCAATCGAGCTTGTCAGTGTTCTTCTACGCTTTAAAGTCGTCATAGTTAACTTTTTTGTGAGGCATTTGAAATATGTCTCACAAAGTTATTATTTGAAATGTCAATCAAGGCGCGAACAACGCCTATAAAATAAAATAACAGTAAAGGTGAATTAAAAGAAAGGATCAAAGGGAATAAAAATGCGAGGAAACAGACGTGCATTTTACAAGGCTTCCGAAATCCAGGAAGCTTACAGAAAAAAGCTTATTACATCTGACGAAGCGGCAGGAATGCTGAAATCAGGGCAGAGAGTTCATATAGGGACATTTGGTGATATTGCCAGAGAATTTGAGGCAGCACTTGCGAAGCGAAAGGATGAGCTTGAAGATATTATTATTTATTCATCACTTTGGAGCTACGATGATACATATGAGACAAACAAAGTCGACCCGACAGGTGAGGTTTTCAAGATTTGTTCCACCCATATGAGCCAGAAGGACAGAAGAGTCAAAACTGCAGGTCATTGTTGGTACGTGCCTATTTTGTACAATGACAATATTCAGATGTGGACTCAGGATGCGCGTGAAAAGGTCGATATGGCTGTCATAATGGTAGGTCCGATGGACTCATGCGGCAATTTTAATCTAGGAATCACAATCGGCGAGATCAAGGGCATCATACAGGCTGCAGACACCGTAATTCTTGAAGTGAATGAAAATATGCCAAGATGCAATGGAATGGACAATTATATCAATATCTCGGAGGTTGATTTCATTACGGAAAGCAGCAATTATCCTATTGCAGAGCTTCCTGTAAGGGATGCTGGCGGCGCCGATGCAAAGATTGCAGAGCTGATCATGCCTCTTATCGAAGACGGCACATGTCTTCAGCTTGGTGTAGGTGCGATGCCAAATCATCTAGGAAAGCTTCTTGCAAAATCGGACATTACGGATCTCAGTGTTCACACCGAGATGCTTGTGGACGCATTTGTGGACCTCTATGAAGAAGGAAAAATCACAGGAAATAAGAATGTATTGCCAGGCAAGATGGTTTATACTTTTGCCCTCGGAAGCAAGAGATTATATGATTTCCTGGACAATAATCAGATGTGTGTAGGTGCACCTGTAAACTATGTAAATGATCCAAATATAATCTGCCAAAATGACAAGGTTGTCTCTATAAATGCAGCCCTTCAGGTTGATATTTACGGTCAGGTGAGCTCTGAATCCATCGGGACAAACCATATTAGCGGCCAGGGTGGACAAATGAATTTCGTTGAAGGAGCATATCATTCAAAGGGCGGCAAGAGCTTTATCTGCACAGCATCTACAAAGACAAAGGATGGAAAGACAGAATCTCTCATAGTTCCATTCCTCCCACCTGGTGGTATAGTAAGCTGTCCTCGCTACGCACCACAGTATATAGTTACAGAGTATGGCATTGCAATGCTGAAAGGACTTTCTACGTGGGAAAGAGCAGAGGCACTTATCAATATTGCTCATCCTGACTACAGAGAGGATCTCATAAAGCAGGCAGAGCATCAAGGCATCTGGTGCAATACAAGCAAGCTTATTTAAGCAGTAAGCGCTGACTTCTGTAAGTCGGAGCAGTTGACAAAACTAGATAAATCGAAAGGAAAAATTATTTATGGAATATGATATAAGAGATATTTCACTTGCAGAGAGCGGACATCGCAAGATAGAGTGGGTACGCCACAATATGCCGCTTCTTCGCGGATTTGAGGAGGAGTTCAAAAGGACGAGACCTTTTGAGGGCGTGAAGGTTTCGTTGTCTGTGCATCTTGAGGCAAAGACTGCATATCTTTGCGAGGTTCTCGCTGCAGGAGGAGCTTTGATGTCAGTGACAGGAAGCAATGTCCTTTCCACTCAGGATGATGTTGCGGCAGCGCTTGCAGATGAAGGCATGCGTGTATTTGCATATCATGCAGCTACTGAAGAGGAATATTTCAATCATATAAGAAAGACCTTGGAAAATGGTCCAAATATTATTATTGACGATGGCGGTGATCTTGTCAGCATGATTCACCGCGAAATGCCTGAGCTTGCAGACGGAGTGTGGGGCGGATGTGAAGAGACGACGACAGGTGTTATCAGACTTCAGGCTATGCAGAGGGAAGGTGTTCTAAAATTCCCTATGGTTGCAGTAAATGATGCAAGATGCAAGCACCTTTTTGACAACAGATATGGCACTGGTCAGTCTGTATGGGATTCGATCATGCACAATACAAATCTTATAATCGCTTCAAAGCGTGTCGTCGTAGCAGGCTACGGATGGTGCGGCAGAGGTATTGCAATGAGAGCTTCATCTCTTGGTGCACGTGTTATAGTCACAGAAGTTGATCCCGTAAAGGCCATCGAGGCAAAGATGGATGGTTATGATGTGATGACGATGGCTCAGGCAGCTCCTCTTGGAGATATTTTCGTGACAGCTACAGGTTGTGATCATATTATCACAGGGGAACATTTGCAATCTGCAAAGGAACAGGCAATCTTTACAAATGCAGGACATTTCAACGTTGAAGTCGATATGGAATGGCTCGAAAAAAATGCTGTCGAAAAAAAGCTTGCAAGAGAAAATATCATGGCATATAAGCTTCCAAACGGAAAGTGGATAAATGTCATTGCAGAGGGACGTCTTGTAAATATCGCAGCATCCAATGGACATCCGGCTGAAATCATGGATATGAGCTTTGCCGTGCAGCTCATGTCGGCTCTTTATATCAAGGAAAATCATGAAAAATTTGGCAATGAAGTTGTAAATGTTACAGGTGAAATCGATGACATTATCGCTCGCAGAAAACTTGACGCATGGGGAATTAAAATTGACAGCCTGACCGAAGCGCAAAAAGAATATCTCAGCAGCTGGAATGTGTAAAGAAGAAATTGAAAAACCAATGCGAGGATCTAATGTAAGGATCCAATGCGAGTATCAAATGCGAGGTTCCAATGCGAAAAGCAGGAGATAAGACATAAAGAGTATTATTTAAAGATTAGAAAGACGGGAAATATTATGACAAAATTTTTATCAGACTTGGCTGCGGGGCTAGAACCATACACTCCAGGCGAACAGCCTAAGGATAAGAAATATATAAAGTTAAATACAAACGAAAATCCTTATCCGCCGTCAGAGCATGTCATGTTTGCAATTGAAGATGAGATGACAAATCTCAGATTGTATCCGGATCCTGACGCTTCCATTGCCAGGAATGCGGCTGCAGATTATTACAATAAAGCTTTAAATCTTCAAGGAAAAACTGTTTTGACCGAAGAAAATATATTTATCGGAAATGGCTCTGATGAAGTGCTGGCACTTATTTTTCCTACATTCTTTAAGGGGAAAAGAATTGCTTATGCTGACATTACATACAGCTTTTATCCGGTATACTGTGCTCTTTACGAGGTGGATTACAAGCTTCTTTCGCTTAAAGATGATTTTTCAATAGATGTCGAAGAATACTGCACAGGAATCGATGAGGATATCAAAGGAATTCTTCTTTGCAATCCAAATGCACCTACAAGCCGTGCCCTTACGCATGATGAGGTTGAGCATATTATCGCATCAAACCCTGACAGACTTGTTGTAGTCGATGAGGCTTATGTAGATTTTGGTGCAGAAACAGTGATAGATCTTATCAACAAATATGACAATCTTTTAGTTTGTCAGACTTTATCAAAATCGAGGCAGCTTGCAGGCATGAGGATTGGTCTTGCTGTTGCTTCTAAACCCCTTATAGATGGTCTAAATGCAGTCAAGAACTCCTTCAACTCATATACAGCAGATCGTCTCGGAATAGCTTCGTGCAAGGCAGCCTTTGAGGATACAGAATATTTTGAAGAGACAAGAAAGAAGATCATATCCACGAGAGAAAGAACAGTAAAGGAATTATCAGCACTTGGGTTTGATATCATTCCGCCATCAGCAAATTTCATTTTTGCAAAGCCTCCAGTGCACATAAAGGCATCAGACCTTTTTAAACAGCTTCGTGACAAAGGGGTCCTCGTAAGATATTTTGCAAAGCCGCGAATAGATGACAGATTGCGTATCAGCATCGGTACAGAAGAAGAAATGGACGGACTGATTGCAGCAGTCAAAGAATTGATATAGAGATGTTTGACATTCAGGAAAACTTAAAAAAGCTCCCTGATAAGCCAGGAGTTTACATTCACAGAGATATAAATGGAAATGTTATATATGTAGGCAAGGCTGTTTCTCTCAAGAGACGCGTGCGCCAATATTTCCAATCTCAGGCAAATATGCATCCTAAGGTCAGGGCAATGGTCAGTCATATCGCTGAATTTGAATATATTACGACCGATTCAGAGATGGAGGCATTGATTCTTGAGAACAATCTTATTAAAAAATATATGCCTCGGTATAATGTATTGCTTCGCGACGACAAGACATATCCTTATATCAAAATAACGACAAATGAAGATTTTCCAAGGATTTTAAAGACAAGACGTGTCGTCGAGGATGGTTCAAAATATTTTGGGCCATATAGTGATGTGACTGCTGTAAATGAGACGATTGATCTGTTAAATGAAATATATTCGCTGAAAAGATGCTCTTCAAAATCCTTTCCGAAAGGATTCAGACCTTGTCTGAATCATCATATCGGACAATGTGATGGCATATGTGCGGGTCTGATCTCAAAAGAGGACTACCGAAAAAAGATCGATGATATTGTAAATTTTCTGAGAGGAAATACGAAAGATATCAAGGCTCTTCTCACAGAAAAAATGATGCATGAGGCAGAGCTTCTGAATTTTGAGAAGGCAGCGTCTTATCGTGACCGCATCGCAGCTGTAGACAAGATAAGTGAAAAACAAAAGGTTGTCCTGTCTGTTCCTGTTGACATGGATATGATTCTTACTGCAAGGAGCGGTGAGAGAGATTATGCGATTATTTTTTTCGTACGAGACGGAAAACTTTCGGGACGGGAGAGCTTCCCTCTTGATGATGGATGGAGTCTTGATGATGGCAGTCAAGGCTCAGACTGGGGATACAACGGTTTGGATTCAGACAGTAAACCAGGCGAGGAAGCTAGCTTAAGAGTTAGCAGTAAATCAGGCGAGAATGCTGATTTAGGCAGCGAAGACTTGATGACCAAGAAAAAGAATATGGAAAATAATGCCAGAGGGGAGCTTACAGGTGCATTTATAAAGCAGTATTATAGTGCGCAAAGGCTTGTTCCAAGAGAAATAGCTGTCGAATATATGCCCGAGGACGCAGATCTTCTCAGCAGATGGCTCAGCAGTATGAGTGGGACGATTGGCTCGGAATATAGCGAACAGAAGCGAGCAGAAGCGAGCAGCTCGGAATATAGCGAGCAGAAGCGAGCAGGAGCAGGCAGCTCGGAATATAGCGAGCAGAAGCGTGCTAAGGATGCAAATGCTCATAAATTCGGCATAAAAAACCATCCAGTAAAGATTTTTACACCGCAAAAGGGTGAGAAACGCGGACTCATGGACATGGCGAGAAGAGACGTCATAGAGATGATGAAGACGCTAGATCGAAGAACCCAATCAGAGGCAGAGCGCCGTGCCGAGATAAGAAAGACACTTAATTCTGTGCTTGGAAATTATGTATCTTCTGGAAAAGACATCAAGTGGCGCATAGAAGCGTATGATATCTCAAATACAAATGGTGTGGATTCGGTCGGTGGAATGGTCGTATTTGAGGACGGAACTGCGGACCGACGCTCCTACAGAAAATTTAAGATAAAGACTGTAGATGGACCCGATGATTATAGCAGTATGCAGGAAGTTATATACAGACGACTCAGACGAGCACAAAAGGGTGACGCAGGATTTACAAAAATGCCAGATGTATTATTTATAGACGGAGGCAGGGGGCATGTGAATGCAGTCAGGCAGGTTCTTGATGCCATGAAAATAAACATTCCAGCCATCGGCATGGTGAAGGATGACAATCACAGGACACGAGGTCTTATCATAGGAAATGAGGAATATGACCTGAAAAAAAATTTAGTTCTCTTTAGATATGTAACAAAAATCCAAGATGAGGTTCACCGATTTGCGATTGATTATCACCATGGATTGAGGAATAGTTCGCTTAGCAGATCACAGCTTGACGAGATTCCTGGTATAGGAACCAAACGAAAAAGAGAGCTTTTAAAAGCATTTGGAAGCATCGAAAAGATAAGTGCCGCATCAGAGGAAGACCTTGCGAAGATAGAGGGAATGAATCAAATTGCGGCAAAGAATGTTTACAGTTATTTTCGAAAAAAACGAGACAGCGGGCAGTGATGATTTTCGCACATACTACTAGTCGGGGCATAAAGCTGCCCCGACTTTTTTATACATTACCTTGAAAAATTGCATACCACAGCTCTGGAGTACTCTGCATAAAAATTCGATAAGTAAATCGTCAGAATTCAGGAAAATTTCTTGGTCAAAATTCTTGAAGATCAAAATTCCAAATAAGGAAAATATCGCGTCAATATTTTGGGAAATTCCCACGAACCTTTGAAATAGCTGCAAGATATTCGAGAGATACATCATAGAAGCGAGCAAGCTCGATTAAGCGTTCAAGAGGTATTCTGATGCGAGCAGATTCGTAGTCGGAATACGTTCTCTGAGTAACGTGAAGAAGATTTGCGACAAACTGCTGAGTGAGGCCTTTTTCTATGCGGATTTCGCGTATGCGTTCATTGCATTCCATCTAAATATACTCCTTTCGATGCAGAATTGATTTTAAAAATTGGAGATTTGAATATGAGTATATAAACGAGAATTCAATGAAGTTGACTTTTAGAACAATAAACACTAAAATAAAATTGATGGGCGAAAATTCAGCTTAAAGTTTGCAATAAAATGCAAAAGACTGGTTTTCAGCCTTTCCATATCAGCGATTTCCTTAATGTGACTAAGATACGGTTTTTATGCTGATGTGGGCACGATGCACGGCAAGCTGCATCACCAGCGGCATTTTGCGAAATGCTGGCAGCTTGCCGCTTGACGATTGCTGCAAAAAATGAGAAAATATTCTTTAGGTATGAAACTCCGACGTCCACAACACAGCGCCAGATAACCCACGCCTCATTAGGCAGGGAGTTCCGGTCATGACTTTCGGTGAGGGGTTTGCAAGCGAGCTTGCCAGAGCTCTGCTGCGATTTTAAATTAGCCTGCCAGAGTTTTGCTATGCTTTAAAGTGAGCTTGCCAGAGCTTCACTATACTTTAAACTTGTGATAGATTGAAAAATTTAAAGAGAGTGATATACATATATCGGAGATCTGAAGATATTCTTCGGATCTGACTTTATAAGGAGGTTTGAAATGGTTATAGATACAGGTGGATTTGACAAAATGCAGCAGATTGGAAAATATCAGAAAGTTATGTCAGAAACTATGAAAAAAATGTACGAAAATGAAAACTGGACAGAAGCTGAAAAAGAAGTTATCATGAACAGACTTGGCACTGCACCTCAGGTTTCAAAGGAAAATATGAAAACCCTGTACGAGATGGCTGGCATTACGATAGACGAGTAGCATGATATATAAAAGGCGGTCGGTTTGAAAAAACCGACCGCCGCTTTATTTTCGATGTGCATCAGATGCTAAGATTATTCTTCTTCAAGGCTGAGTCTTTCGAATTCAGCAGAAACCTTTTCAAATACAGCATCGTCTTCAATGTCAATGATATCAAATTCTTCGTCACTGATTTCCTTGTACCCGTAAAGATAAACGTCATCAGTTCCATCATCTGGAAGGAGTGCGATATATTCTTCGCCGTCAACATCAAATACACCGAGAATTTCACATTCTACCTCTGGTGCATCATCAAACTGGAGTGTGATATATTCAACATCATCATCTTCTAATATAATTTCGTCAGCCATATTAAATTCTCCTTTCATAGGGTTTAAACTCAGACAATTATAACATCAGAATTGCAGGTTCGCAAGTCCCGACCAATCTGTAAAGGAATTGAGATAAACAGCAGCTTTTTGTCGTATCAGAAGATTTTCATTTTTCGAAGCCTCGTCATATATTGCCACTACAGGAAAACCAGCGTCAGATGCACATCTGACAGCATGCTCCACATCCTCAAAGACAAGGGTACTTTCTATGGGAGAATCTATAAGTCTTGCAGCATACAAATAAATATCAGGCTTTCTCTTTGAAACACCAAGCTCGGGACACGTGATCATTCCTTCGAAATATTTCGATAGACCGAGCCTGGAGAATGCAGGCTCAAGCATGCTTCTGTCAGTTGCAGTTGCAATGTACATAGGAACATTATTTTTCTTAAGATCTTCAAGGACGTCAATAATTCCGTCCTTCAGCTTGATCGTATAACGATATCCATCTTCAATAAGTTCTAGAATCCCGGAAATTATTTCATCAATCGTCCCTTCTATCCCATAATCCTTTCTGAAGATAAGCGCACTTTCCTCAAGACTTCTGTGAATCATCTGCGCATCAATATCAGGTGATGGAGTACATCCCTTTGAAATAAGAAATTCTGAGCCTATCCTGCGCCAGTTTTGCATTGAATCAAGAATAGTTCCGTCGACATCAAAAATGGCTCCAGTAATTGTTTTTTTAGTCATATAATAGTCACACTGTCAGAAAATTCCGACATCCTTTCTTCCAAATATAGCGAACCTATAGCGAACTGCCTTTAAAATTCCACAACCGAATAGCTTTCTTCAATTTTATGAAATAAAAGAATCTGCCTTACGTATTTCCAGCGATGCTGCAGCGAAAGTTCTCTTTGAAACATACTGGCAATTCAACAGTGAAAGATCTTCGCCTATTTCCTATAGTGCTGTGTATGAAAGCATTTTAACACATTTTTATCTTTATGAGATATGTGTATTGTGATAAAATAACACCATATATAGACAAAAAAACAAAGATGAAATATAAAATGGGGGATTATGACATGAGCGATACTATAAATCAAGCTGATATTCTTGCCGAAATGACAGCACTTCCGACTTCAGCGCCAGCACCAGGAGCTGCACCAGCATCTGGGATTGCATCAGCGCCAGCACCAGGAGCTGCACCAGCATCTGGGATTGCATCAGCGTCTGGAGTCACACAAACAGCTGCATCGAGAATGACAGCATCACCTACACTCGAAACGCCAGTAGTACCTGAGCTTATTGTGCCAGCTTCGACACCTGCGGCACCGATACAGCCTGCTGAGCCAAAGCCCGCTGAGATTCCTAGGATGCAATTTACACCTGAAGAACAGCAGGCAATCGAAGCTTTTAAGCAGAAGATAAATGTTGAGGATACAAATCAAATAATAGCTTACGGGGCAGACGCACAGAAAAAAATGTCAGAATTTTCGGATTCAGCACTTGCAAACGTACGCACAAAGGATCTGGGAGATATAGGAAATATGATCGGAGGCCTCGTTGTGGAATTAAAGAGCTTCGACGAGGAAGAATCCAAGGGTCTTTTCGGTATATTTAAAAAGGGAAAAAATAAAGTAGAGGCTCTAAAGACTAAGTATGACAAAGTCGAAGTGAATGTAGACAAGATATCACATGTGCTTCAGGATCACCAGGTTGTCCTCACAAAGGATGTTGTTATGCTGGAAAATCTTTACAAGCTAAACATCGTAAATTTCCGCCAGCTGTCTATGTATATAGAGGCAGGAAAGCAGATTCTCGAAGAATGCAAAACAGGAAGGCTGCAGGAGCTTCTTCAGAATGCAAAGCAGTCGGGATTGCCAGAGGATGCACAGAAGGCAAATGATTATCAGGATCATATTAAGCGCTTTGAAAGAAGAATATATGACCTGGAGCTTACAAGAACTATTTCATTGCAGATGGCTCCGCAGATTCGTCTAGTTCAGAACAATGACACAGTGATGATAGAAAGAATCCAGACTACGATTTTAAATACCATTCCGCTTTGGAAGAATCAGATGGTTATCTCGCTGGGACTTGCCCATTCAGAGCAGGCTATGCAAGCACAAAATGCAGTAAATAATATGACAAACCAGCTTCTTCTCAAAAATGCTGAAAAGCTCAAGACAGGAACCATTGCAGTGGCGCAGGAGGCAGAGAGAGGAATCGTAGACATAGAAACATTGCAGCAGACAAATCAATCTCTTATCGATACTCTTGATGAAGTAAAGAGAATACAGACAGAGGGTTCAGCTAAGAGAGCACAGGCGCAGATTGAGTTGGAGCGCATGGAAAATCAGCTGAAAGAAAAACTTATTCAGATCAATGCATAGGTTTCTTTAATTAATGAACATTCCTAGGTGATGTGAAATATGCGATCCTAGGTGATGTGAAATGAATAATCCTGAGTGATGTGAAATGTGCGATCCTGAGTGATGTGAAATGTGCGATCCTGAGTGATGTGAAATGTGCGATCCTGAGTGATGTGAAATGTGCGATCCTGAGTGATGTGAAATGTGCGATCCTGAGTGATGTGAAATGTGCGATCCTGAGTGATGTGAAATGTGCGATCCTGAGTGATGTGAAATGTGCGATCCTGAGTGATGTGAAATGTGCGATCCTGAGTGATGTGAAATGTGCGATCCTGAGTGATGTGAAATGTGCGATCCTGAGTGATGTGAAATGTGCGATCCTGAGTGATGTGAAATGTGCAATCCTAGGTGATGTGAAATGTGCAATGGAGAGGCGAAAGGGATTTTATATGGAAATTGTGATTGTTGGATGCGGCAGACTGGGATTTGCCATAACAAACCAGCTTGTGTTGGAAGGACATGATGTTACTGTCATAGACCAAGATGATGAAAGAATCCAGCTTGTAGCAGCCAGAATGGATGTAATGACGATAGATGGAAATGGAGCTACACTTCCAGTTCTCAAAGAGGCGGGAGTTCCTGGGGCAGATTTAGTTATTGCAGCGACTGCAAATGACGAAGTAAATCTTCTTATCTGTTTTATTGCAAAGAAAATCGGTGCAGCAAATACCATTGCACGCGTGAGAAATCCAGAGTATGCTGATATTATGTCCCTAGTAAGGCAAGATCTTGGACTCAGCATGTCAGTAAATCCAGAGATGGCATGTGCAAGGGAAATTGAAAGAAGCTTAAAATTTCCATCTGTTATTACGCTAGATACCTTTGCAAAGGGAAAGGTAGAGATACTCAAATTTGCTCTAGACGAAAAATCGCCTCTTACCGGTATGCAGCTAAGAGACTTGTCAAGATTCAAGAAGCGGATTCTCGTATGTGCTGTTGAAAGAGGCGATGACGAATTTTACATTCCGGACGGCAGCTTTACGCTGAAGGCTGGTGACAAGGTAAGCATTGTCGGTGACGCATCTCATATTCCAGGCTTTCTCTCACAAATAGGAGTCAAAAAAAGCAGTGTGCAGAGAGTCATTATTGCAGGCGGTGGAAAAATTGCATTTTACCTTGCCAGACTTCTTTCCGAGCTGGACATAAAAGTCACAGTTATAGAAAATGACAGAGCGCGCTGCGAGCAGCTTGCTGAAAATTTATTGAGAGTTGAGATTATATGTGGAGACAGCACGGATCGTCAGGTGCTTGAAGATGCGGGAGTAGAGGATGCTGATGCATTTGCGGCTCTTACGGAGCTAGACGAGGAAAATATCATGACCAGTCTGTACGTCGGCAGCATGTCAGACGCAAAACTTGTCACAATGATGTCCAGAATGCCATATAAACAAGTTATTTCAAGACTGAATGTCGGAAGTATCTTTTCGCCGATTCAGATAGCTGCAGAATATATACTCAGATATGTAAGAGCTATGCAAAATTCATATGGCTCAAATGTCGAAACTCTTTGTAAAATCGTAGACGATAAGGCCGAAGCACTAGAGTTTTCAGTGACAGAAAGCTCACCTCTAAACGGTATCCCACTTGCAGAGCTTAAACTCAAGAAAAATGTTCTGATAGGGACCATAAATCGCAAAGGAAAAATAATTATTCCAAGCGGCTCAGACCACATCTGCGCGGGAGATACTGTCATAGTAG
>CAVJDC010000004.1:0-34395 GCA_963648085.1 Anaerovoracaceae bacterium | reverse complement strand
AAGCAGCATATAGTAAATGCTGGTGAAACGCTTGTCATGCCTGCAAATGTACCTCATGCAGTTTATGGTGAGGAAGCCTTCAAGTGGATTCTTACGGTTGTATTTCCAGGTGGGTACGAAGAGTAAAAAAATATATGCCATATTTCATCATGTCGATGATGAAATATGGCATTTTTTTTGCTAAATACAATTGACCTTCTCTCTGATTTAGTTTAGAATTAAAATTAAGGAAATTATATTAGAGATATTACCGGTTGAGATGTAAACAGGAGGATAAAGGAGATGAGATTGGTATGAAAAAAGGAATTCAGCCAAGCGGGATTATTACGCGAAAGAAGCTGCTGAGGGCGGCAGCGAAGACATTTCTTGAAAAGGGATATGAAGGCGCTACAGCAAAGGAAATTGCAGAGAGATCTGGAGTGGCTACCGGGGCTCCATTTCTTCCATTTGGAAATAAGGAAGGCGTCTTGCTTGAACTTGTGAAGATGATGTACAGCAGACAGTTTGATGTTGCTGATAAGATGACGGAATCGGGGAATAATCCGAACCCGCTGCTAAGCTATGGGCTGGAGATCGCCATACAGATGAATATTGTAGAATTGTCAGAGCCTCTGCGAGAACTTTATGTAGCGGCATATTCTCTGCCTTCCACATCAAGATATATCTATGAACAGATGGAAAAACGGTTGGAGTACACATTTTCAAGCTATTTGCCGCAGCTTAAGAGCAAGCATTTTTATGAGCTTGAGATAGCCTCCGCTGGCATCACTCGTGGATTTATGGCAGAACCATGTGATCGTTACTTTACGATGGAGCGCAAACTAAGACGATATCTAAGCTGCTGCTTCAAAATTTACGAGGTACCGAGGGAAGAATATCTAGAGGTGATAGAACAGATTCTGAAGATGGATTTGAAGGAAATATCAGGCGAAATTCTAGAATATGTAATCGCCAATATCGAAAAGAGCTTAGAGGAAGAGATTATAGCGGCTGAACAGTTGAAGAAGGGCAGCGTCGGCTAATCTAACCGCTTTTACCGAATCAGGGGAGAGAAGAGGAGGAATTTTTATGGAAAGAAAAAGCATGCGAAAAAGAAAATTTGCGGCCAAGATGCGGCGGCTTACGAGCATATTGCTTGTGCTTGTCATGATGCCGGGACTTGTGCCGATGGGGAATGTCCCCGCATCCCTGGCAGCAGATGGCAGTGACGTAGAATATTCCCCAAAATATCCTGAGGTTGCTATCTTAAATGCAGAGACTGGTCAGGATGTAAGCTTCTACAGCAGGCTTCTGGGGACAGAAACGTCATATCCCCTGTATAATGCTGTAAGCAAGTTTGAAAACAGAGCGAAAAAAGGCAGTTTTCTGAGCTATAGCGACAAATTGGTCAGTGGAAGGTATGACTTTGACTTTACAGACGCTCCAGTGATGAAGAAATTGGCAAATCCAGAGAAAAATTTGAAAGCAAATGTCTCTGCAAGCTTCAATAATAATATCCACGAACACTCATATTGGAGTTTGGGTACGATATATACTGCTACTGTAGCGACATCACAGTCCATAAATGTGGGTATAGGTGGCGAGAGGAAGAAAGCATTGCAAAGCGGAAACAATTACGAGTCATCAAAACTGCGCTTAGGCGATTATACTAGTGACAATGATGAATATATAACAGTGAGTCCATACTCACTGGAATATGAAGAGGACGTGTGGGCTGGCTCGACTTATTATGGTGCAGACAATCTCACTCTGACTATCTACCGCAACAGCCCAGTATATAATGGAAAGGTCTGCTCCTGCGGCGGAAGTTCGGTAGAAAATATACTTGTCACCTTCCGTGACACAAAGGCACCGCAGCTTACAAATGTGGAGTACAGTGTGGAAAATGGCGACTGGACAAGCAAGAGCAGCGGGATTCACGTGCGCGGCGGTCAGACTCTTAGGATTAAGCTCATATATGATGAGTATATACGTTTTGCAGATGACAATGGCTCAGGTAAAGGAAGCCTTTATCTGGATCTTCGCGCTGACAAGCAGACTCAGGGCAATTACAAGGCAAATCTTACCGAGCTTAAAGACAACTACATGATCTTTTCTTATAAAGTTGGATCAAATACTGACGAGGATATCACCGAGCTTGATCTTTCGAGCTTATTTAAGTCCTCTGCTCTGGTGCAGGTTGCAGGAAGTAAGGACAAGAGCTTTAAGCTTAATGACCGTAAGTATGACCGCAATGGCTTTGACAAAAGCAGCTGTATCGTCACAGACCTTGCTGGAAACCCTCTGGCACAGAAGTCGATTGCTGATCCAAAGCTTGAGCTGGATGCAGGAAGTCCAGAGGTGGGGAAAGTTATCTTTAACCTAGGCCTAAATAATACCGACGTGAAGCAGGCACTAGGCAAAACTGACGTGGGTGATAAGGATTATACCGACGCCAGTGATATAAATCTCGGCGTGGGTGACACACTAAATGCCACCATTCAGATGAATGAACAGCTTAAGGGCTTACATATCGGAGAAGATGGTGGAAATCGTTATCTGTTAAGCTCATGGGGATGTGTCACAGCCACCACAAATATTTTGGATAAAAACAATGAACCTGTCAAACTTACATCGTTATATTTCACACCTTACAAAGATTCACAAAGCGGAGGAGTCTCTTCAGAGAGTGGAAAGACTTCATTTGTCATGAAAGGAGTCACTGTAGAAGACGGCTGGCATCTTGCATCAGGCGATACTATAGTCAAGATTAAAAGTATAAAATTTAATGACAATATATATGAATGGTTTATAGATCCTCAATATACATGGTGGGATGACGGCCCGGACCCAGTTAATAAGAATGGCTATATCGCTGATAAAATCACTGACCTTGCTGGAAATGAACCAGACAAGAACAAAGACGGAGAAGTCATCGTCGATGAAAAAGTACACCATAACCGCATTGGTTTAGATACTACTGCACCGACAGCGACCATGGCGGCAAGTTTCTATGCTGATGAGGATGCAGGATTTAGATGCGGTATAGACATTTCTGATGCTGGCTCAGGAGCAGCAGGTATCTATGGAAGCTTTATATTGCATAATGGCGGTGACAAAGCTTCATATCAATATGAGTGGGCAGTTACTGCAAAGACAGATACAACGGGAGCAAATTGGCAAACTGGTGTCATAGGAGTATCGCAGCAGTTCAAACAGATAGAGGGTATCAATTACCTTCATGTCCGACCGAAAAATGACGAAAATTATGTAAATCTTTCCAATTGCAGCATTACTGTCAAAGCAAAGGATTATGCGGGCAATGAAGGGCAGATGAATGGCGGCGTCGACTGGTATGTAGACAGAAAAGCGCCAAGTGTGCGCGGCGGCACATATACGCGCACTCTAAATTCTGGCAGCTCTGACACAGGCACGCTGAATGCCAATGTCATACTCTCCGACGAACATGGCATCTCAAAATGGCAATATGCTTGGAGTACCGATCCCCAAAATGCACCTACGAATAGCGATGCCTGGACGCAGGGTGCACTGAGCGAATCAGCTACGTCAGGCGAGATTACGCTGAGTGCAGCTGCCACAGTAAAGAATGAGAAATTTGAAAAGTATCTCTGGGTCAAAGCAAACGACAACTCTAAAAATAGAAATAAAGCTGTCATATGCACCGGCATCAAATATACTTATGATCTGAGCAGCCCAGATTACACGCTGGAATACTCTACAGCCATCCAAACGAGAACAAGCCTGAAAGTGAATACATTGGGCAGCGAGGATGTGCTGCTGGTTCTTATACAAGCACCAGACAATCCTGAATATTATGTAGTGCGAAAGATAGATAAAGCTGACAGCAATGATGATATTTTTTCGCCTTCTGGATTGGATGACGTAATCGTTATGTTCTATAAGATTACGGAAAACAACGGAATATACACTCTCACAGAGGATACTGATAAAAAAGCCAAAGGTATCCGCGATAGCGTTTGCGGAGGGAGTTATAGCGGAAATCTTGACGTAAAAATTCTTTCTGGCAAAAAGACTGCACTGACCTATACCAGCAATGGCTTTGCGGGAAATGAGACAAATCATTTTAGTGAGGAAACGATTTCATTTAGAGTTGCGGGTTCTTCTGGTGCCTCAAATTATAGTGAAATAAGCTTTAAATCAGTTAATGGTCTTGGTAAGGAACCGACGAATAATGAGTGGAAATCAGGCACTGACTACTATCTGTCTACATTAGCTGGCCGTCAATTTGAAATTTCCATAGGTAAAGATAATAATGGCTGGAATTATGAGGATGTGGACACCGAAAATAGTTATATCGCCTTTGTAAACCAAAGTACGAGCGATGAGGACTATAAAGTTAAGCTTGGTCCGTTCCAGATTTCTGAGGATAAAAAAGCATCTCAAATTGTGACAGTACCAGAGTTAGATAGCGGATATGCTTCTGGTGTATACAAAGTAAAGCTTTGTTTGAAATTCCTTTCTGAAGCGTCAGAGTACTCGAAGACACTGCAAGATAGCTGCGTAGTAGATGCCACAGAGCCAAATCAAAATTTTGCACTTAGTTCTATTAAGTTTGATACAAATTTAACGAAAGTAGGGGGTGATTATGGACTATCGAATATCTATGGAGACAGCGATTCATGGTCATGCTATAATGCAGGACCTTCAGCGGACGATGACAACCCAGACGTTATATATATTCCGTATAATGGGCAATTAGACATAACAGTCAAATCTTCAGATGAGACCGTACTAGGAACGATAGCGGAAGGTAGCAAAAGCTATAACACAGGTCGCTACTATGTAAAAATCTGGAACAAAGATGCACCTGACTACCCGATTTATATATCACCGGAAAGTGAAGATGTGCTCGACAGCAGTGGCAATACGACTGCGGAAAAGAGGCAAACGACTGCTGTTGCTACTAACTTAATGCCTACCACAAAAACTACAACCGGAAATATCCTTTTAAATGAGAATGAACTAAATACTCTTGCTATGCAAAAGGTTTATGAAAATGGTCGTACCAGCGATGTAAAGCATTACTCCGTATACTATGACACGAAAAAAATAGAAGGGAACGTATCGATATCAAAAACAAAAGGTCAGACTGAAGAAAGCAGTACAGATGCACAATCACAGGTGGTATTTACTCCGGACCGTGATTCGGCTGCTGCAGCGGCAAGTGCCAATGCGATATATGCCTGGGCATGGCAGCATGGTGAAGATCCTTCCGCCGGAGAGCGTATAGACATGACTGCCGAAAGTGATGGCACGTGGCGATGTAAGCTAGACCCCGGATATATTTACCAGGTTGTCACTATAACTAATCATGGCAATTGTGTTGCAGCAGGTATCGCATCTCAGCGTGCACCATGGTTTACAAATATACCAACATCCACGAAGGAGGCATCTTCATCCGATGATAAAAAAATTGAAGGGCTAAGTGTCGCAGACAATGGGGATGGAACCTACACACTCGAGTTTTGTGTACGGGATGATTTGAATAATGATGGAGAGTACACGTTTAATGTAAGCTTCAACGAAGAATATTCTGCACAAAGCAGCACTTTTACGAAAGACGACAGTGACAAATCCATCACAAGCTCTTCTGGGATATACTATTTCGCTTATCCCGATATGACCAGTTCTGTGGGGATGACAAAAAATCGTGCGTATAGTCGTTGGTGTAGAACTTTTACGATGAAGGGTTACTATGCCAATGTCAGCGACAGCAGTACCAAAATGGATGTGACTGTATCTGTGACTGACAGCGATGGTCTTACAGGCTCCGTCACAAGCACGGGAAATGATGTGCACTATGTAGAGCCTCAGGCTTATACAGCGGATGATCCGTCTACAGCAGATGTCAACGAAGCTCCGCATTTTACGGACGGAGGCATGCAGCTTACATTTAATCAGCCTGTTCGTCCAGCAGATTCCTGGGCATGGAACGAAAGTGCCGATGATAAATTGTCTGCGACATGGACAAATGCATTTCCTATCTCAGGAAATGGCAAATGCAGCATAGAATATTATGATATGTTCGGAAATCTTCATTTGCAAACTATTGACATAAAAGATGCCTTTACGATAAATGGTATAGACTACAGTCTTTCCCTAAGTTTATCTGAGACAGCTTTTACTACGGAGCCCGTAATATTGACATCCAATATTAAAAATGGTACCGTACTAGTCCTTTCAAAAGGGGGGAACCCTCCTGATGAACGGTTTTATGAGCCGATGACAGGTGAACAAAGCAATGAAAAAACCCAGAATCGTATGACAGAATTAAAAGAAAACAATACCTACTATGTGCGCCTGCATGACATTAATGGGTGGGAAATCATGGATCTCCCAGTCCGGATAGACAATATCGTTACGGGTGCTCCAAAGGCTGCCGTATACTATGATGTAGAGGAGCTTGGCCGTGAATTTACAAAGACTGAGCTAGAGGACTATATAAAGCTGTGCGGTGATGGCGGCGAGCTTGCTGTCGCAGGAAATGTCACCGTCCGGTATACGACATCACGTCACGTCACACCTACGGATGGCACTGGCAGTACATATGTCTTTAAGCCAGACAGCACTGAGACCTCATATACATTTAAGTTTGTGGATGATATGAAAAATAGCGGCAGTGTGACGGCGTCTCTTCCTGCTGGACTCAAGCTTAGGCAGTATAAAATCCCGCGTACAGACACAGATCCGCCTGTAGTGAAAGCAGATGTCTATGCTCTGCGAGGTGGAATATATACTCGGGAAGCATCTTTCTTGGGCACTCAGGATGAGAGTGGGATTACAAGCATTCTGGATGAACTCAGCTACGTACAGGGATACAGCATAGTACTAAATGTCAGCGATGAGTCTGACTATAGCATCAAGATGTCGGAAAGCACAGGTGACAGCACAACTGGAGGAGAAAACTCAGCCGGAGAAAACTCGGCTGGAGAAAGCTCAACTGGAGAGAACACAACAGGAGGAGACAGTTCTGCCGAAGGAAGTACTGCTGGCGCGAAGCTGGTGGGAAATACACTGATCGTCAGCAAAGCGGGCACGTACATAGTCACTGTGACTGATGCTGCCAAGAACGTTCAGCAAACCAAAATTACAGTGCCAAAGCGGATAGACACGACAGGACCAACGATAAGCTTGAGCGAAACTGCCAAAAGCTTATATGAAATATTGCTTACTGTAGAAGTGACGGATAAGGACGACTATGGCAGCGAGACTGTACTGACGGATGGCGAAGGAAACAAACTCGATAGCATTTTCTTGATTCAGCCAGCTGATGCTACGCATGAAGGGATAAATAAATATACTTATCTTGTAAAGAATAATGGACAGCATCTGTTCAAATTCCGCGACCTTGCAGGAAATGTGCAAAGTAAACTTTGCAGCATAAGCACCATTGATGAAGAACCGCCGAAGCTTACTGCTAGCTGGTCGCCTTCAGACAGTACTGAGGAAGACGGCTTCGGAAAGTATCCTACTACAAGGACCGTAAATACAGACATCACTGCTCATATTGACAGCAACAAGACAATGTCTGATGTCACTGTCAGAGCAGGAAATGAAAGCGAGGGTGACGACCATACAATATTGAAAAAAGGCGAAGCTCAGGCATATAGCATCCTTGATCCAAATAACAGCTCAAAGGTTCTAGTAAGCTTTGAGGCAACTGCAGAACGCATCACGGTGACATTCGCAGAAAACTATAATCAGTATCTTACCTTTACTGCGACGGCTCCAAATGGAAATAGCGAGACACTTACGCTAAACTGCCCGACAAATATTGATAAGGTCTCTCCTGTGCTCACAGAGACGAGAAAGATGATATATCGCAAGGGGACATCGGGAGCTGCGGCAAGTTATGCGAAGCCATACAAAGCAGAGATCACTCTTAGTCCTAGCGAAACTGTGACATCGACAAATTATGGAGGATGGGTCACGTATGGACTTCAGGATGGCACGATATTAAGGCAGCCTGCATGTTATAATGGAAAAAATCCTCTTGTCCTCAGCTTCACTGAAAATGGTACATACAATGTCATCTTCTCAGATTCTGCAGGAAATGTGACAGTACATCCTGTAGTGATCGACAATATTGACAGCACAGCTCCTGCACTGGAGCTCTCTGATGTAAGCTCTGCACCTAGCAGGCTCTCATATGTTTCAGCCAAAGCCTCTGAGGATTGTACTCTGGATGTATATGATGGCGACAAAACTCAGACATACTCATTGTCAGCGGGAGTCGCGAAGCAGATTGAATTTACGAAAAATGGCACATATGCCATTACTGCCATAGATTATGCTGGAAACAAGACCACAAAATATGTAGATATAGGAAATATAGACGATGTGGCTCCTGTCATCAGCTTCACAAATGGAACTGTTTATGTCAAGGCTGGAGAACTACAAAAGCTAGAGGATGCCCTTGCCCGCGGATATGAGGTCAGCGACAATGTGACTAAGACTCCAGACGTAGCATGTGAATATTCCAATGTAAGGGCAAAAATTGATACTGCCGGTCAATATATTGTTGTATATACGATCACAGATGAGGCAGGAAATCAGACTACAGCCAATCGTTTCGTCCGCATCGTCGGCAGTGACACTGTATGTCTGAATGTAGATGGCGAGCTTATCATACCAGGCAGTACTGCAGTGATTGAGCCTGGAGATCATCAGCTCACGCTGGAAAATAACAGCATTGGTGAGCCATATACAGTCAAGGCACGTAAGGGAATTCTCAGTAAGGGACAGATGAAATATCTATCTGGAAGCTCTATAAGCTTTGACAAGAATGGAAATTTCAATGTAGAATCTCCAGGATATTATACGCTGCTTGTAACTACTCAGAGCAGGCAAACTATTCGAATTCTGCTTTATGTAGAGAAGTAAGCAGAGGAGGGCAAGATTTATGAAAAGAAAATTATTGACATGGCTGCTGATAGCGGCAGTCTTTGTCGGGATGATTCCTTCGGCTGCGATCATAGCACTTGCCGAGGAGCTCGAAACGACATATACCCTCAGCGACAAATATATCAGTGTCTCTGTCTCTAAAGCAAATGGCGGCTTCACTGTTCGTACTGTAGAGGGCGATAGACTGCAAAAATCAGACAATGATAAGGATTTGCTCTATCATGATGGGGCTTATGATACATCCTTTATCTCTGTAAGAGTGGGTGAAGGTGCAAATCAGAAGGACTACATCTTCGGAGGCACCTACAGCACTAGTACCGACGTTGAAGTAACGGAGCAAAATGGCTCGATCAAGGCTGTCTGGGGCGTAGACGGGATCGTTTTCACGCAGAGCATCTCGCTGCAAAATACAAGCTCCAAGCAGTCTGGCATGATAAATCTGAACATTAGCGCACAAAACAACAAGAATGAAGACGTGCCAGTTCAGGTTCGAGTGCTTTATGATACTGCGCTCGGAAGCCAGGATTATGGGCATTATCAATATTCGGGCAGCAAGACAGCCATTACAAATGAGCAGATTATGGACAGTGTACCTCAGCAGATTTATGCTGTAAATGACGTCTACAATCCGACTGTTTATGCATATTCTGTCAGCGGCACGACACCAAAGAAAGCTGCTTTTGGTCACTGGAGTCATTTGGCGAGCACTATTTTCGACTTTGAGCCATTGACATCATTGGATTTTACAAATACACGCAATGAGTACATGACTTCAGACAGTGCCTATGCCTTATATTATGACTTGGGTACTGTAAAGACAGGCTCTGCCGCTGAACTGAGCACATTTTATGGTGTCTTTTCCAATCATCAGACACCGGCTAGCGATAGCGTGGCTGTAAATCTGACGTCTCCTGTACGTCTGACATTAAATGATGAAAAAAGTGATTTTGTGCCAGAAGATGGAGCGATTGGCATAGCTGACTTCGCTGTGACAGTGAATTTCGCAAATATCGAAAAGAAGGATGCGGAGGATCTGGAGGATATCGTCTTGGTGGTACGCAGCAGCGGAAATCTTCGTTCTCTAAAGGATGATGGCAGTGCTGCTGATGGCCAGGAATTCAATATGACGGACAGGGATCCTTTTGAGATCAGTTATAGTGAGCTGAAGGTGGGAGGTATAGAGAATAAGACTCTATATTTCGATGCACAGCCTGGCACTGATGCGAGCTACGAGCGTATCACCGTCGGTGTATACAAGCGAGGCGATCTGGGCGAAATTTCCGAGACAAATAAACTAGGAGAGCGCATAGCATACGTTCTCTTGCCGGGAACTGATGGCGATGTGCCGCAGGTGAACTTTGCATCTATGACACCTAGCATCGTCTACAAGGAGGGGACTCGTCATCTCTTCGTCACAGTGAACAATGAAAGCCTGCTTGACGACCGCGGCAATTGGAAGCTGAAGGCTTATAGTGAAGACGGCAAGCACAGTGTAAATATTCCAAATGGTGAGACGGAAGGAAATATTACATTTAAGGATGGCATAATGGATGTGGCTCTGACAAACGACATCCAGCTTTCTGAAGGCGGCTGGTATCTTCAGCTAGAGTGGACAGACAATGCAGTAGCGCAAAAGCTTGTGACAAATGACAAAAAATTCCAGACTGCGCCAGTGCTCCATTTCACTGTATCTGCAGATAAGAAGTATAAAAATGATGCATACAGCGTCATTGCGGTAGTGGAAATCTTTGATGGCTCAAACTTTACCCACCGTATCGATTCATACAAGGATGAGGAAAGCTTTGAGGCGTACAGGGCGGAGCATGAGCATGGCGCCGATGCTTATAACAAGTATGAGGAAGTGCTGTTATTCTTCAAGGGAGAATTCATCAAGAGCAACAAAGCAGGTGAAACCAGCTATACAGCCGTAAGTACAAAGGAAAGAGTAGATGGCGAGGATCAGGTGGACAATCCTATCATTATAAACGGCTGCATGGACTTCGAAGGCGGCACGATGAAGGTATATAAGGATAGTGAAGGTTCTATCTGCACAGAATTTGATGGCGAGCTATATACCAACACAGAGCGGACATACATCTGGAAGGGCGAAGCTTTGCTCACCAAAATCGAATCAGGTGAGGATTATACGCTCATTCCTTATAACGAAAATGGCGAGAGACATTGGTATAGCGCAGATGGCAACAGACTGAGCGAAGAATGGGTTCAGTCAGGCACGACGACACATCGCGCAAACAACATGCCAGGCAAGCCAATCACTCTGGTGTGGCCAAGCACTCTTGGTGCTATCGGACAGACTATCTCTGGTATGATCTTTAAGATGGCTTATGCCCAGCTTGGTATCATGTACGATACAGAAAACCAGACAAACAAGATAGAGGGTACTGTGGGATATGTCCTGTCTTTCACAGCGAGTCTTGACTTAAGCTTTGCAAATGGCAAGGTAGATGAAAGCAAAGCGGAACCACCTTCCTTCTGGTCAGAGCTTACGACGCTTATGGCGATGTATGACAGCTCTAAGCAGTCTTTCTCTAAGTATTTCTATAAGGCAGGTCGAAACGAATCTGCACTTTTCTTATCCGATATCAATGAAGAAGGCAACAAAGACAACCACAAAGGAATCACTGCTGCTGTCATGGTAAGAGATGTACTTTTCGGCTGCGGGGAAGGCTTTGTAGGCGTGAATTTTGAAGTCGGTGTGTCGATTAAGAATTATGTCTCTGCTCTGCCTGAAATTGAAGGTACTATTGCTGTAAATACAGTAAACAACTGGTCTTATGGCATCGATGGCAAGATCGATCTTGAAGCTTTCACAGTGGAAGCAAAAGTAGCCTTCGAGAGCAGTGATGGTATCCCTATACCGGATGAACTATATGTATTTGTCAGCGGTTTTGAACCGGGACTAAATATAGATGGCTGCGGTGTGGTATGGATAACTGGCGGCGGAGGAGGTATTTCTAATATTTATGACAGCATATTTATGACGCAGGCTGTTCCACCGCTAAAATTGACTCTTTCTGTCAGCTTTGACCTTCTCAAGATACTTTCTTGTGAAAAGGCTTCCTTGAGCCTGGGGCTTACTGGTATCAGCCTGCAGGCAGAGGAGATCACTATAAAAAAGGTTGACAGCTTAAAGGCTATAGATAAGATGGGTCTGAGCTTCGAGTGGTATCCGGGCATAGATCTCCGCGCAAATATCGTGGTGAATCTATTCCAAGGCACTGTGCGTGGAGGCGGATATATCGTTCTTCTGAGTCCAGATTATAAGGACGTCTTCTTTGAGATGTTTGCCAGGGCGCAGCTTAGCGTGCCGCAATCGATTCCAGTGGTGGGCGGTATGACGATAGCCGGCACAGACCTGGGAATAAATACGAAGAAGATATGGGGTGCGATAGATATCCTGTCTATCACGCTAGGTGTCACATATTACTGGGGTGAAGGAAGTGTAGACTTCGGCAGCGGAAGCAAGACAAGTCCGACATTCCCTGATCTGCTTGGATATGATGACATTCCGGTATATTATGATGAAGAAAATGACCAGACGCTTTATGCACGTGTGGGCACAAATACTTCCCTGATGGCAAGCACGCTAGACGATACAAGCGGCGTGGAACTGATGGGCAGTGCATCTCTCATCTGCAATGACGGTGTAAATAAGAATTCATATAAGTTCAACTTAGGCACACGTACTGACGGCAATGACGCTATCGTGCAGATCACATTTGATGCGGCTGATATGGAAGAGGCTAAGGCCAATGCTGCAGCTATCAAGGTTGGAAGCAGCGATGGGGCAAGTGATTATGCTCTAAAGCTCTTTGATACGACGAAAGACCAAAATGCAAAGGAAAATCAGGGCACAAATGCAAACTTAAGTTATGATGCTGACACCAAGAAGGCTACTTACGCATTTACAGTTACGGAACCGAGTGCATATGATAAGGATTGGTACCTGAAAGCTCCGATATATAGCGATGTATTGCTTTACAATGTGGAAGAGGTTCCAGAAATCACATCAGTTTCAGGCTCGGGTTCGTCAGGTTCGGGTTCAAGCTCAGGCTCATCAGTTTCTGTCTCAAGCGGAGCTCAGATGACTTTAAACTGGGATGGAACTTCACTTGGTGACTTAGACCAGGTAAGCTTCTACCTGTGTGAGAACAATGACGCAGAAAGTACGGATGCAGGATACAGACTTGCAGTAGTAGACAGCAATCTTGGAAGCAAGTCGTCGAAGATTACAGTCCCTGAGGATGTGCCTACTGGAGATTATTACATCCGTGCAGTCTACTCTAAGTCAGACGAAGTAAATGGCGTAAAATTCAGCGAAAAGAAAATCAGCGTCAAAAATAGCGATACTCCGGAAAAGGTTTCATACGATGCAAAGACAGCCGGCAACCTGCAATATAAGCTGACTATTCCTCAAAAGAATAATACAGATGGCTATCTTGTGACAATTTATGATGCTGAAGGAAATGTTACGGACTTTGAAAATGTAAGCTATGAAGCAGCAGAAAGCGGAGATACTGAGATTCTCGTAGGCGGCAGCTATACTGCGGCGGATGAGAATGGAGCGAAAAAGACAGTTGGCCTTACTGGAGGCGAAAGCTATACTATCGGTGTCACACCATATAAAAAGGTGGAGGCAGGTTCAAATGGCGGCAGCGCTGCAGTATATGGCACAGAGGTCAAGACTAGCTCTATGAAGCTTCCTGTGATGAAGACACCAAAGGTGACATTTAGCGCAGACAAGAAGTCTCAGACTCGCACAGAGACACAGGTATCACTTGTGGATGACGGAAATGGCGGGACAAAGGAAAAGACTAGCAGCTATGAAAAGACAATCTATACTGCTGATGAACTAGTCATCACGGCTAAGGCAAGTGAGAATGTCTCAGGTACATGGAAGCTTGACAGTGCACAGAGTGGTGATAAGGGCAAAGCTGGCACATTTAAGGATAGTGCAAGTATTCCTATCACGCTTACAGATCTCGAAGAAGGAGAGCATACTATCACTGTAGAAGGCGCAGCAGAAAGCGGAGACAGCTTCTACGATACATATAACTTTACTGTGGACACTATGCCGCCGCAGCTGCTGATTTCTTCACCGGTAAATGGCAGCTTTGTAGGTACTAGCAATGACGGCAGCGGTATCAAGGTGGACGGCAAGGTTACCATCAGCGGTGTAACTGATACTGACGCAGTCATTACAGTTGCAGCAGACGGACAGACGCTTTGCAGGCGCAAGCTTACAGACAGCGAGATAAATGCTTCTACAGGCGCATTTACGATGACTCTAAACATGCCAGATTTCAACAGCGACTCAAAGCATACGCTGAAGATATCTGTGGCAGACGACGTAGGCAATGCTGCACCGGTGCAGACTATAGAGGTCAGCCATGGAGGCTTAGCAATTTTAGACTCCATAGAGGTTTCAGTAGATGACTTCACATATTCTGAAGGAAATATTCCTGTGTCAGTGACGGGAATCAAGGATGCAAAGCTGGCTTTAGCAGGCATAGCATCTGACGGCACTAGATTCAACATAAGTGGTGACAATGTCAGCTGGGACATCACTACTGCAGAAGGCAAGGCGTCTATCGAGGATGGAAAGCTTACAGCTGAAGCAGGAAGCCAGGGTATCATCACCGGAAAGCTTGCTGTAGCAGAAGGTGTGAAGAAGGTAAATGACGAAAATCAGATAGACAGCTCAAGCTACAGGACTGCTGCACTTTGCTTCGGAGCACCTGCAAGCAACACAGTTGCAGTTTCGTCAAATACAGGTGGAACAGTTACGGGCGGCGGTACTTACCAGCCAGGCGAGACTGTCACACTCACAGCCACAGCAAATAAGGGATATCATTTCGTGGGCTGGACATTTGCCGGCGTCACAGTAGATGGCGCAGCTGGTGAGACAGTAACATTCGCAATGCCAGAAAATGGAAACGTCACTGCTGTTGCATCTTTCGCTGCTGACAAGATAAAAGTGGAAAGAGACGATGATGACGATGAGGGCGATGGCTTGTATGCTGAAGCCGGAAGCGTAGTCAAAGAAAAGACGGACGGGCTGCCTTACTATATCGACAGTGACGGAAGCAAAGTCTTTGTACCAGTCACGGCAAGCATCGACGGAGAGACTGTATTCATCGCACCTCGCAGCACAGAATATTTCTTCAAGTCAAATCCTGTAAGCTTCAATGATACATCCGGACACTGGGCGGCTGACGATATACTATTTGCAGCCGAACGTGAGATATTTAAGGGCGTAGGCGGCGGAGCCTTCAATCCAAATGGCTCTATGACGCGAGCTATGTTTGCAACGGTTCTTTACCGAATCGCGGGCTCGCCTGCGGTGAAAGGCAAAAATAGTTTCAGTGATGTGGCAGCAAATCAATGGTATACAGATGCCATCATATGGGGAAAGAGCGAAGGCATCATAGAAGGCTACGATGATGGCAGATTTGGTACAAATGATCTTGTGACTCGTGAGCAGATGTGTACGCTTCTTGCAAGATATCTGAAATGGGCAGGATATGACCTTCAGACGACGGCTGCACGCAGTGATTTTGCCGACCAGGCACAGATTTCAACCTGGGCAGCAGAAAGCGTAAGCTTCTGCCAGACACGCGGACTTATAAATGGCCGTACAAACAACATGTTTGTACCAAAGGACAGCGCGACACGCGCAGAAAATTGTGCAGTATTCCATCGACTGATCCTTGCGATCTTGACGTCGGTAAAATAGTGGCGCGAGGCGGCAAGAAAATAAAAATTATTACTGACACGGACGTACAGGAAAGCTGATGCTAGTGCGGCTAGTGGCAAAAATAGCACATGCCAAGCGTCGGTCGGCTTTGCCGGCCGGCACTTGGCAATTTTGCGATTATCAAAACATTGCGCTTATCAAAGCATTGCGCTTATCAAAGCATTACGATTATTAAAGCATTACGATTATCAAAACATTGCGATTATCAAAACATTACGATTACTAAAGCATTGCGATTATCAAAGCATTATGAAAAAGATGACAAAAAAGAAAAGAAAATCGAAAAAAAAGTTGATAATGAAAAAGAAAAAAATTTCATCACTATGCAGTATATTCATTATTCTCATTATGATGAGTATGCCTGCATATGCGGCTGATCCGGGTACGGCTTACCTTGAAATTTCAGCATGCTCGGCTGAGTCAGGTGCATTGCAAACCGCATTGTCGGCGAGTTCAGTGAGCGCAGGTGGACAGGATACGGTTCGCATTGCATTTTTGGATAGTGGAATATCTCTTAAGCATCTGGACAGCACGCGTGTAGAAGAGGGAGAGAATTTTGTTTTCAAGGATTATGATACTGATGATCGCATAGGCCATGGCACGGCGACAGCTGGAATTGTCCTGGGATCAGAAGACCTTGGACTTTCTGGGCTGTGTTCGCAAGCGACTATAGTGCCGCTTGTTTGCTATGACAGATATCCATCTGGTGTCAGCGTCTCAGGAGGAACCGAGACGCTTGCATCAGCGATATATGCTGCAGTAGATAGATATGACTGTCGTATCATCAATATCAGCATGGGAACTACTGAGGATGATAAGACGCTTCGCGAGGCAGTTGAGTATGCAATCTCAAAGGGTGCAGTTATCGTATCATCAGTTGGGAATGCTAATCTCACAAATCCAGAGGCGACATATTATCCTGCTGGATATGAGGGAGTGATTGGTGTGGGTGCTGCAGACGGGCAAATTGCCGCAAATTTTTCTCAGAGACACAGTGTGGATGTAGTAGCTCCTGGTGTATCGGTAGAGACTGTATCAAATAGAAATACAGACAAGATATATACTCGCAGCGGAACGTCATATGCATGTGCGTATGTTACGGGTCTTTGCGCTGCTCTCATGATGAGTGAAAATTCGCTTAGTTCAGATGAGCTATGTCAAAAGCTCTTTAAATCTGCTAAGGACCTTGGAGAGCCAGGTTTTGATGAAGATACTGGCTGGGGGCTTGTCGTGACGCAAAGTGAGCAGCAAGGCGGCGATAATGATGAGGATAGAAATAATCAGGACGGGGATAGCAAGAATAACTATGACGTGGATAATGGTGACAAGGATAATGATGACGTGAATAGTGATGACAAGAATAACGATGACGTGAATAGCGATGACAAGGATAACGATGACGTGAATAGCGATGACAAGGATAACGTTGACAAGAACAGCGATGGCGAGAACGGCGATGGTACTGATGACGAAAGCAACGATGGAAAAGGTGTATTTGTCGACGTCTCCAGAGCAGATTACTTTAGCGACGCAGTTTTATGGGCAGTGAAAAAGGGCGTCACAAAGGGGACTGATGACTCACATTTCAGTCCGAGTGCCAGCTGTACACGTGCTCAGATCGTTACATTTATATGGCGAGCGTCAGGAAGCCCAGAACCAGGCAGTTTTGGATCGGGCAGTTCGGCATCAGGAAGCACAGAACCAGTCAGCAGCGAATCAGGCAGTCTCGGTGCGAAGTCTGGATACCGCTTTCAAGATGTGAGATCAGACAGCTACTGCGCCAAAGCAGTTGCATGGGCAGTAGAAAATGGCATCACTGACGGCACAAGCGACACCACGTTTAGCCCGGATGCTCCGTGTACCAGAGCACAAGCAGTGACACTACTTTACCGCGCTTTTGGTAAATCCGCAGGCAGCTTGTCATCTGGAGATAACTCTGCAGCCAGCGACAACACTGCAGCCAGCGATAACTCCAAATCGAATGAGAACACTGTATCTGGCACCGATTTTGCTGCAGTTAGCAGCCTTACGAGCGGTGGCGCATCCGCAGGCAGCTTGTCATCTGGAGACAACTCTGCATCTGGCGACAACTCAGCATCTGGCACCAACTCAGTATCTGGCACCAACTCAGTATCGAGCAGCATTAAGTTTTACGATGTGCCAGCAGATGCTTACTATGCTGATGCTGTCAAATGGGCTGTGTCTGAAGGAATCACTGTGGGGACTGAAACTGCCATCTTTAGCCCAGACAATTTGTGTACTCGCGGGCAGATTGTGACCTTCCTTTGGAGAACCTGGAAATCATCCACATCTTTTGGCACATAGGCGGTTTATTCCTTTCCCGACTTTCGTCGGAGGATTTTATAAGCTAGCTTGTCAGTTTTCTGCTATGCTTCAAAGGATGGGCAGTTCGCGCAAAGCAAAATAAGAATAAGAAAAGCTGTAAAATTCCATGTGGGAATTTGCAGCTTTTTTTGCTAGGAATATATTTTCGGTTACCGATAATAAGATGATAAATAAATTATTGACGATTGTTCTTGGTAGGTTTACAATGACGGGGGATTAGATTTTTTAGATGGAAAATTTCTCGCTGACGGTGAGGAATATTAACCATAAAGACATTTCAACGGAAGTTAAAAATTTCAACGGAAAGCAAAAGTTGTAACTGAAGCAAAAGTTGTAACTGAAGCGAAAATTGCAATTGGAGTTGAAAATTATAACTGAAAGTGAAAATTTACAGCTAAAAGGAAAATTGTAACTGAAAGTGAAAATTGCAGCTAAAAGGAAAATTGTAACTGAAGGGAGAGAAAATGAACAATCGTAACCAAAATTCGATCGAGATGGGCGATGGTCCTTCTCATGACGAACATCCGAGCAGGTGTTCTGCGGTGAAACGCTTTACAAGGCAAAGCTTTGCAGGGAAGCGTTCTGCAGGGAAAAATTCTGTGGGGCATAGCTTTAAGAAGCACCTCATGATGCAGCGATGCATTAGCATATTGCTTTGCTTCTGCGTGGTACTTACTGCTGTGCCGCTTAGCACATATGCCGCAATTACAGGCAGTGCAGCAGCAACAGACAATGCTGCTGTGGTGAGTAACGCCGCAGCGACAGGCAGTGCAGCAGCGCACAAGCATCCTTTTACGGATGTAGCAGCAGACAGCTGGTACAATGACGCTGTGCAGTATGTATACGAGCATGGCATATTTTCAGGAACTGAAGCGGATAAGTTTAGCCCAGAGGGAACAATGACACGTGCTATGTTCGTGACAGTTTTAGGCCGTATGGCTGGCGTAGATACTAAAAGTTACGCAGGGGAGTCGACTTTTAGTGATATTTCGCAGGATGCTTATTATGCACCATATGTAGCATGGGCAGCTAAGCATGGCATTACATCAGGCACAAGCAAAGATAAATTTTCACCTGGCAGTCTCATCAACCGTCAGCAGATGGCTGCATTTTTCGTGCGTTATTTTGAGGCATTTGACGTAGAATATGACGCTCCAAAGAGCAGCACATCGCTTCCGTCAGACATGGACAAGGTGTCTGATTGGGCAAAGAAGTCTGTACAGACGATGTGGCAGACAGGTCTTTTGGTAGGCGATGGGACAAGCTTTGAGCCTCTTGCAAATGCGACACGTGCTCAGGCTGCTATGCTTTGCATGCGCATCCACAAGGCTGTCAAGACATGGTTTAAGGAACCAGGAGTTCCTGCTGGCGAAAACTCGGGTGACGACTCGTCAAAAGACAACACATCAGGAGACTCAGGCTCTTCAGGCGGCTCTGGTTCTTCAGGTGGGTCTGGTTCTACTGACACGACCACAAAATATTATGAGGTAAAGTTTGCTGCTGGCAGCGGACAGGATACCGATGGTTTGAAGCTGCCAGAGACTTCTACATTTGCTGCTGGCACGAAAATCTATGAGATTTCTACACCATATCAGGCAGGAAAGGTATTTCTGGGTTGGTATTATGATGAAGCTTTGAAAAATCGTGTAGAGACAGAAGATGTCATTGAAAAGAATATGACTCTTTATGCCAAAATGACAGACGTGGAAGAGAGTGCACTTGAGGAAACTCCGGCATATCTCACAAAAACTGATGTTGCGACAGATTTTGCTTTCTATGTCAAGGCTGAAAGTGAGGCAGCTGTAAAGAAAGCTCTGACTGTGACGCAGGTTACTGCAAACAATACAGTGCTTAAGTGGGATGATGAAACAGGCACAGGTGCTGAGGGGGACGCATCAGGCGCAGATGGCACAAGTGGCTCAGGTGAGCTTAGCATCACGAAGGAAGGCGATTATTTCAAGGTAACTGGTGCTTACCAGGAAGGCCATACATACCAGGCAGAGCTTGACGAAAATTCAGATGTAATATTCTACATGGACGGAGTCGAGCAGCCAGACAGCTTAGACGAGATGAATTTCATCACTGCGAAGCAAGAGGTTATGAACCTGAAGCTTAAGGATGAAATCATATATCTGAAAAAGGAAGATGTAGTATATGGCAAGGATACTCCACTTGAAGGTTTATTTACTGCAGACGCAATGGAAAGTGAGACAATCCAAAGCGTTGAGAACAATGGAACGTTTACATATAATGGAAACAAAAAAATCAAAGCTGGAGACACAATAGCCATCTATGAGGGGATAGAGCCTGACAAGCGAACTCTTAATACTGATAATGATGACACTATCGTATATGTGAATGCTGCGAAAGTAGACGGCAATAAAATCGAGTATACTACAGCTGATGCTAGTGACGTCTTATTTACACCAGATGTACTTCCGGTAAAAGACAGTGTAAAAACTGATGATGGCAATGCTGCATCAGGCAAATCAGGCGCATCTGGCAAATCAGACGCATCTGGCACATCTGGCACATCAGGTGCATCAGGCACGTCTGCTGCATCGGGCAAGTCTGCTGCAGGGACAATCACGCTTAGCGAAAGTGATCTCAATCTGTCTCAGTATGAAGTGCCTGGACTTGATGGCGATACTACCATTGACGAGGGCGACTACATCGCATTTTATACCGGAGACTTTCAAGACAATGGCGAGGTGACGCAGTATGCTTGTATTACTGATGTCTCTCAAAATGGTGATTCTTATACCATTAAATATAAAAATGCATCTGAAAGCGAGATGCAGGCTGCAATGGATCTTTACAGCACACGCACGAAGGATATCGAGCTGACTGATGAGGAAAAGGCTAAGGTGCAGGATGAGATCGAGCAGCAGGTCAGGGACAGCGATTATGCTGAGAAAGCTGTCGAGACATTGAGCCAGATGGCACAGGAGTCTGACGACCTTGATGATCTGTATGCCAAGCTAAATAGTGAGGAGGATGGTGTAAGCTTTTCTCTGAGCGCAGAGGACAGCAAGGATTCAAAGGGCAGCAAAGACTCAACGGCCAACAAGGATAGCAAGGATAATAATAAAGCAAAGAATTCATCTGTTTTCAATGCACTGAAAGACCTCAAGAAATCAACCACTTGGAAGACTGATTTGAAAGCAGTGAAGGTTGTGTCGAAGGTTCTTCCTTATACGAAGACACACTTTGCTAAGCCTGGCTGCATCGGTGTTCAGGTGTCATTCGAATATGAACTCAAGGTTCCGCTAAATGAAGACGAGTCAAACGAGCTTACAATCAAGATATCAGCTGAGATCGAGCAGGATTTCATGCTTACAGCAAATGTAAGCGGTGATGCAGTTTGGAAAAAGAAGTGGATATTCCCATATATTGCTGACTATCAGCTAAATGCAAATCTCGACGCAGGAGCATATACGGGCATCAGCTTCTCCTTCGCTATGAATACAGGAAAAGCAGAGGATGAAGATGATGATGACGAGGAAGAGGAAGAAGAAAAGAAAGAAGAAGATAAACTCATGTTCCTCGGCATGGATTGGTCATTCCTCTGGGGAGATCCAGATGAGGATGATGATGACGATGATGATGAAGATGGTGAATACCACGGAGTCATTGGCAAGTATGCAGAGCGCCTTGGAGCAAAGGTAGACGAAATAGCTGAGGACAGTGAAGACTTCCTTCCAGACGGTGACGATGACGATGATGATGAGGCTGGGGCTGAGGATGAGGACGATGAAGACATGCTCAAATCTCTCAGAGAACAGTATGCCCAGCTCATCGAGGACTCTGATGATACGTGGATAAAGCTGGTCGATAAGGAAATCTTTAAATTTGAAGGAACTGCCGACCCGCTTCACATCCTTGCCTATGGCATAAGTGCAAATTTTGTAGTCAAGGTAAATGCATATGCGACGCTTGGTGCGACATTTGAGTATAGTCACTCTAAACGATTGAATTTCTCGGTTCGTATTTCTGAAAAGAGTATTTCATATAATGTTGTCAACCTAGAAAAACCAAATTATGAATTTATCTTCTATATCATGGGGACACTAGGTCTGCGCGCTGGATTCGAACTTGAGGTTGCCGGCGGACTATGCTCGCTTAAGATAGACAGCGTCGGCGTCACGGCTGAGGCAGGTGCTTATGCAACGGCTTGTGGGTTCTTCTATTATAAGCTGGCCTGGGAGCAGGGAAGTGATGTGAAGAGCGCGATGGCTGGAGCCGTCCATTCAGAGATTGGCGCTTATGTTGATGTCAAATTCAACGCAAAGCTGCTTAACAGCGAGACGCTGACTTACGAAAAACCATTATATGATAATCAGTGGCCTCTGCTTACGCTGGGTAGTCGCGAGAATGTATATTCCTTTAACTATCTGCTTGATGAAAATGACGACGATGACGACGCTGACAGCAAAGACACCGATGACGCTGACAGCAAAGACACCGATGACTCTGACAGCACAGACAACGATGGCTCTGACAGCAAAGGCGATGAAGACGCTGACAGCGCACTTACTTTTACAGTGCAAAATGCCAAGACTCTGACGCTGCCTACATCGATATTTGATATGGCATATATGGATCTGCAGAACGGTGAGCTGTATGGACGTGAAGCAGACAAGGAATCAGAAAATCCAGCAAAGAACTATGATGATGAGACTGAAAGTCATTTCGACATATCACTTTCAAACGACAAGTTCAGCTATAATCCAAAAACAAATACGATCACAGTGACACCAGACGGTAGTGTAGAAGAGACATGTGAGATGACACTGACATGGAAAGGAAATAGTGCAGCATTCTCATCAGTTCCGATTTCACTCACTGTGACTATTGAGTGGAGCGATCTTGAAAATGCTCGTTATATCTCCTTCGACTCTCAGGGAGGAAGTGAAGTTTCTGCAATAGCAAGAGCAGCAGGTTCAAGCATCACTGCGCCGGCAAATCCTGCAAAGACTGGTTACAATTTCGGCGGTTGGTATGAGGATGCAGCATGCACAAAGGCATTTACTATTCCAACGAATATGCCTGACTACAGCAATGAAGACAAGGGCATTACGGTATATGCAAATTGGATTCCGCGCAATGATACACCTTACAGGATAGATTATTATGAGCAGGAACTAAATGGGACATACACATTGAGTAACACCGAGTGGAATGTCGCTGCCACCGATGGTGACGTGCCAACGGACATTATCAAAAATAAGACCGGCTTCACATTCAATGAAAAGAAGTCGACTATGGATCAGAAGATTGCTGCAAATGCTTCTACGATAGTTAAGCTGTACTATGACCGCACAAAATATAATCTTACATTCTCATATGGAATAGATGGCAAGAAAGACCTGGTATCACAGGTGAAATATGGTGCAGAGATTTCTGCTCCAGGCATGCACACAGATGGTTATACATTCAAGGATTGGGATAAGACTGTAGCTTCGACCATGCCGGCTGCAGACACTACATATACTGCTGTATGGACGGCAAATACAGACACTGCTTATAAAGTAGAGCACTACAAGCAGGGTGTAGTGGGCGGAAGCTTTACGCTTGTGGATACAGATCACATGACCGGTACGACAGATTCTCTGACTGAAGCAAAAGCAAAGAGCTATGACGGATATACAGCAGAGAAGATCAAGCAGCAAAATATCAAGGCAGATGGTACGACTGTAATCAGGATTCTTTATGACCTAAACCCATATACGATCACATATGATGGATTGGACGATTCTGATACAGTAGAGAGAACAAATACCTTTACAGTAAATGGCACGAGCTTTACTCTGACAGCTCCGGAAAAGAAGGGTTATACTTTCACAGAGTGGACTTGTGACAATGATAAGGTAACTATTGGCAGTGATGGACTTGTGACTATACCGGCAAATATTACTGGAAGCATCAAGATTACTGCAAATTGGACACAAAATCCTGTCAAGCTGCTCGATCCAAACGGGAATGACAGCAGCATTCTGGCTGCAAATACGCCTCTTGGCTATACGATTTCATATGCAAATGGTGGAGAGACTGTCACAGATTCGATAGTAGCATACTGGATTGACAATAGCACGGGCAAGCACTATTGCGACGGAGGCATCGTAGAGGCTGGCGTAGAGACGCTCCAGGCAGTATTGATGAATGATGATGTTCCTATGGAAATAAATAGTGAAGATCAGCTGATTGTGATCGCGTCCCAGGTGAGCAAATCAAGCGCAGCATGGGCTGCAGGAAATTACAAGCTGGTAGGTGTTGTACAGCTTACGGATGCATGGACAGGAATCGGCACGGTAGGCGGCAATGCATTTACTGGTACATTTGATGGCGGCAATAGCAGCAACAACAGCAGCAGTGCTGGCTGCATGATCGTATATAATGGTGCAAAGCATTCACTTTTCAACTATGCTTCAGGTGCCGCAATCAAAAATATAACTATAAATGGCAGCCTGGTATCTGCAGATAAATATGTCGGCGGTATAGCAGCATATGCGGATGAAAATAGTAATATTTCAAATTGCATCGCTCCGGGTGGTCAGATAATTGCAAACGGAAATGAGACTTCATATGTCGGCAGTATCGTAGGATATGCAATTGGAAGCGAGACAGAGTCGAGTTCTGAGTCTATCTCAAAATGCATTGTCCAGAATATGAGTATAACATGCTCTTCTGCTGCAGGTGGTTATGCAGGTGGTATCGCAGGCTACTTAGAAAGAAGCATAGTGAACAGTGATTCCTCAAGTCCAGTCTATAACTGCAATATTACAGCAAAATATGAGTCTGGCAATGTCGATGTCTGGGCAGGCGGAGCTGTGGGAGCTGCATCAGATTCTAATTTCACAAATGTACATATTGCAAGCTGTACGATAGAGACAGCCTCTGCTAGAAAGGCTTGTTCGGGAGGCATCGTAGGTGAGATTGTTATAAGCAGGGGAGGCTCTTACGAATTCCTAAATTGCCTGGTTGAAGGGGGAGGAACTGCAACAGGATGCAATGCACAGACTAGCGGAGACAGTGCTGACAGCGCTGCTTATTCTGCTGGTGTGGCTGGACGCGTAGTATTCTCTTCTGATAATATTTCACAGTTAAAGATCTCAGAGCTGATTATAAATGGTGCTGCATTTGCAGCTAAGAGCACTTCATCAAGTGCAGAGGCGAGTGCTGCTGCGGGTTCTGTTATCGGCGAAATGATTGCAAGCGGAAATGCAGCCTGCAATGTACAGATAACATGGCAGGCGATAAATGCTAATGTGACTGAAAATGAAATAGCTGCAACTGATCTTGTCGGCGTGATCCCAGAAGATGCGACAAAGGAAGAAAACTCAAGTACAGGGGTAGTGAGCATCACATGTCCGGCAAAGACGTCGTCAGGTATAGTTGTGGAATAATGCCTCGCGCACGTGATAAGGCATAGCGCAAGTGATAAGGCATAGCGCAAGTGATAAGGCATAGCGCAATGGAAAGGAGATAAGAAACAGTACAAATAAAAAGAAAAAACATAAAGTAAGGTAAAATATAAAGCAAGGGATGTAGAGAAAAAGCTGCCCCAAATCGACGAAGCTTCGATTTGGGGCAGTATTTTTGTTGGTAGCACGTTTCTGTTGCTATACTATGATGATAATCAAAGTATTTTGTATGTGGAATCGCAGAAATAGATTTGCAAAGGAGTACGTAATATGCAATTTAAAAGAGATACTGACTATGCCCTTAGACTTTTATTCAGTGCTGCAAAGCATGGAGGCGAAGGTGGGATTTCCCTTTCAGAGCTGTGCATTCATTCAGCTGTACCGCGAGCGATTGCATCCAGATTATGTCCTAAGTTAGTCGAATCAGATTTTCTTAAAGAATCCAAGGAAAAATCTCGGGCGATATATTTTGTTGGAGAAAATATTGATGAAAAGACTCTTCTCGATGCAGTTTTGGCAACAGAAGAATCAGTCGATATGTTTGCAGTATTTGATCGGACTACAGATCTGTATGCCTGCAGCAAGGATGCATTTGCAGAGGTGGAGCAAAGACTTATAAAAGGCCTGAGTGAGATTAGATTTCGCGAGCTTATAGAAAAATCTGACATCGCAAAGTGAATTCGGATTTTGAGTGATTTTCGGAGGGATTGCGGAAAAAACGGGCGCCGCAAAGTGAATAAAATAAATGAAGAAGTAAAAATCGACAGCATTGTTGGTTCTGCGTTGGTACTAATTTAGTAACATAAAACCGCAAATGATGCGAAAGCTTGCAAGAAGTTATTTTTTATAGTTGCAAACGAGAATGAGAAAGTTGCAAACGAGAATGAGAGGAGTATCTTACATGAAAAAACGAGTGATGGCGATGCTGATGTGCATTTTTATGACAGTCAGCTTTTTGCCTTCAGCGGCATTTGCTGCTGAGAATCAGACGCAGACGGCAGCACAGCTTTCTGCAAATGCAGTGAAGGCTATTGCGGAAAAAACTGCTGCGGCTGAAAATTTCAATAAGGAGATGGAGATCTTCCGTGGGAATATGGAAGCGAATCTAAAAACAACTGGAAATTCTAAACTTGATGGCCTGAAAAATAATATGGATTTAATTCAGGAGAGCTGGGAAAAGGTTTCAGCTGAAGCTGGCTCGGATTATACCTATGATATGAGTACAAACACTCTTACAGTCAGCACTGCTGCCGGACTTGCATGGATGGCGCAGCAGGTCAATAGTGGCTCCCTTGCCGGGACAGCAGTTACACTTGCCGCTGATATTGACTTAACTGGAAAGCTCTGGACGCCGGCAAAAGATTTTACGGGTACATTTGATGGCCAAAATCACACAATTAAGGGACTTGCCATCAACAATGAAGCATTTGAAGATAAGCTTGTATATCTTGGTTTATTTCAGAATATCAAGGGAAACAAGGATGTACACAGCTTTGTGAAAAATGTGACATTTGAAAATATTTCGGTTTATGCACCTATGTTTACTGTGGATCTTAGCAAAAACTTGCCAGGATTCGGTGCGGCTGCCGGATATTCCGACTACACAGATTATGAAAATATCACTGTGACTGGTGAAGTGGTGCTCTATGCTATGGGGGGAGCCGCAGGCATCGTTTATGATTCCGCATATGACAGCTCCCGCGGCAGCAGCATCAAAAATTGTGCAGTTAAGGATGCTGCAGTATATGCCAGTGAGGATTTTTATGGAATGACCTACAATGCCTGCAACGCACCTGTAATCCAGAATTGCACTGTCAGCGGATCATTCTATGTGAAGGATGAATTTGCAGGCATAGCATATTATGCTTGCTATGGAGCATTGATCAAGGATTGCTCTGTGAGCGGCAGTATTTATTCTGACAATGATTTTTACGGCATTACATATGAGATAGAGTCAAATGAATATGAAGATGGCGATGGCAATGGTCAAAATATCATCTCTGGATGCAGTGTTGATGTGAATGTATGCTCTGGGGACGATCTCTTCGGTCTGGCATACAGCGTGGAAGATGACAGCATTATTTCGGAATGTAATATATCAGGTACATTTTATTCCAGCTATTATTTCTTTGGCTTGGCTGAAGCACTGAAAGATGGTGGTACAGTCGAAAAATGTACGATTAGCGGCAAGGCCTATGGATACAAAGGCGGCGCAGCAGGCTTCGAGTATGTCTATGGTTCAGACGATGATGAGAATGAACGTAAGCCAGCATCAATTTTCAACATAGAGGCAAATCTGACAGCGTCTTATCCTGAAGGGCAGGCTGGCGGGCTGATCATCGAGACAGATGGGAATGTCAATATTTCTGACTGTACGGTTGCTGGTGAGATCTACAGTTTTTCTGATGATGCTTTCGGTGGAATTGTGTCGGAGAAGAGACAAATGCTGTCGAGACATATCGTGAAAATCAACAAAGAATAGAATCCACAATCGGAGCTGTATTTTTTGTCTTTACCCTAGCACTTATGTACATAATATTTTTGGGAAAGATTTATTTGAGAAGAAAGACAAAAGAAGCACTTTCGGTTAAGCGCAATTATGAAAATTATAAAAGCATACTTTTAGAAGCGAGATGTGCTGTCGTAGAATATGATCTGCTGAAAGCATCTTTGAACACAATTCAGTCTGGGATTGCTGAGCTTAGGATCGATTTACTCAATGGTTCACTTGATGCGTATGAGACTTTTAAGCAAGCACATCCAGAATATGATTTTGATGAGCTGAAAACAGAACTAGAGCTTGCAAAAGCTGACGGAAAGACATATTCATTCGAGTCAGTTTTGACGATAGATGGTGAAAAGATATCATGGCTCCGCACAATAATCATACCTATAGCGGACGAAGATGGTGTAGTTGAAAAGGTTCTTTTCGCAGTATTTGATGTCTCTGATGTGCATAAAGAAAGTGATGCTCTTTTAGAAATGTACACAAACATTCCAGGAGGAGTTCATCGATGCAATTTGGAAAAGCCAATCCATGTCGAATATTTTAGCGATGGACTTTGCAATATATTGGGGTATACAAGAGAAAAAATAGATGAGATTATCGGACCTGAGCGCAAATATTCACAGCTGATCTTTGAGGAGGACCGACCAAAATTCAGCGATTTTGTCCGAAAGCTAGCGATTCATGGCGGAACTGAAACATGTGAGTATCGCATGATGTGTGCTGACGGATCTCTTCTTTCGGTATCTGACACCATGGATGCAAAGAGAAGCTCTTCTGGGATCATGTATGGATATTCGATTGTGACAGATGTACGGGTGTTTGAGGAAATGCAGCGAAATCTTCGTCTTGAGCTAGAAGACGTAAAGCTGCAGCTTGAGCAAAGCAGAATCAAAAATGCAAGCAGTCAGATGCAGCCGCATTTTCTTTATAATGCACTTTCATCTATTCGTGAGATCGTCCTAGATGACCCGCAATATGCCTCTGATCTGATTTACGACTTTACGACTCATCTGCGTGCCTGCATTCGCTCTATGTCCGGAGACAGCATGGTTTCATTTGCACAGGAGCTGGAGAATATCAAGGCGTATGTAAATATTGAGAGGATGCGATTTGGAGATAGATTACACGTTGTGTATGATTGCGAAGAATTAGATTTCGATATTATTCCACTAAGTATACAACCGCTAGTGGAAAATGCGATCAGGCATGGTGTGTATGAGCGCGGTGCGGCAGGCGGAACGGTGATTGTGAGAAGCATGCGCAGTGACGACTGCCGCATCGTTTGTATCGAGGATGACGGCATAGGATTTAATTTTGACGAGACTATGGCTGAAGTAAAGAGCGGCAAGAGAGACTCAAGCGGACTTTATAATTTGATATTCCGTTTCGACACTCTGATGAAAGCAAGTGTGGATGTAGAAAGTACAGTGGGAAAAGGAACCAAGATCACGGTGACTATTCCATTAGGATGCGAACATTAGGAGGTAAAAAGTGAGAGCAATTTTAGTTGATGACGAAGCAATCATGCTTCGCAGCTTTATGCGCAACAGTGCAGATATTCCGCAGCTAAATGTAGTTGCCCAATTTCAAAGTGCTGAGGAAGCTATCAATTATGCGCGGGAAAATACTTTTGAACTTGCACTTCTTGACGTGCGGCTTCCTGTCATGAATGGCATAGATCTCGCGATCAAGCTTCGCGAGATTCATCCAGGACTTTTGGTAGTATTTATTTCGGCATATGACGAATATATAAGAAGATTCAATGAGATCGGCGGCGACTATTATATATTAAAGCCATACAGAAAAGAGACCATACAGATGATGGTTGAGAAGATGGAGCTTTTGTCAGACCGGCTCAAAAAAAATATATATATTCAGATGTTTGGCAGGTTCAATGTCCTTAAAGATGGAATACCGGTCAAGATAAGCGGCAAGACTAAGGAAATTCTTGCACTCATCGCATCGCGTCGGGGAAAAGAGATAAGTAATGAAGAAATCTACAGCACTGTGTGGGAAAATCGAGAGTACAGCAATGAGAATATGAAGGTTTACTATAATGCAGTTTCTCGCCTAAAGCGTGCTTTAGAGGAGGCTGGAGCCCGTGAGCTTCTAATTTCGACTTCACGTGGTCAGATGCTAAATACTTCTGTATGTGATTGTGATTATTTTGCATGGCAGGATGGAAATATCGAAAAACGCGACAGATTTGAAGGGGAATTTCTGTCTGAATATTCCTGGGGAGAGCCGATGCTAGCAGGCATATTGAATTCAATGGAGGACTAAAACGCGCCTGCAGCAGCAGATCTCTAAGAAAAACATGAAAAACAAAAAACTGGCCCAAAGCGAAATTTTAGCTTTGGGTCAGTTTTTTGTGTTGGTTTTGTATTTCTATGGAATTGTTATTATAAAAATAATTGATTTTTCGAAAAGGACTGAAGCTAAATGACTAAATGGAGATCTACGCCTGCACAATTGCCGACAATAGAACAGATTGAGCAAGAAAAAGAGAGAGAGAATGAATTCTTAGTATATCTGGGCATAACGAAACAAATGTCATGGGACAAATTGCTTGCACAATCACAGCTTGGCGTTACGACACAGGGAAAATGGGATGAATCGTCTGTTGGAAGTCTTGTTTCTACAAATGAAATCGGAGGCAATAAATCAAATGTATTGCAGCCTGGTTACACAAGCACAGCTCGAAATTACAAAGCAACTATCTATTTAACCCGTGGGGGTACCACCGTGCATACATATGTTGGCTGGTATAACGGAAAAACACCAAATGCCTCTAACTGTACAGGTTATATTATCCTGAAAGGTCTTGACAATAAGGCAATTATCGCTTCTGTTTCCGTAAATCTGCATCAGGATGACAGCGGCAGCGGCGGTGAGCTGAGTTATACTATTGACCTTGACAAGATGAGCGACAACGGCATCTTTTATGCGGTAGAAGAGATCAAGCTTGATTCTGTAACCGACGTCCTGGGTGATGACATGGTATATGAGGGGGTCAAAAATTGTGATGGACAAGCATCATATGTGGGCAATTCATCTGACGATACTGGATCTGGCAGTTCATCTGGAAGTGCCGGAACTGGCAGCGCAGCTGGAAATGCCGAAACTGGCAGCGCAGCTGGAAATGCCGAAACTGGCAGTTCATCTGGAAGTGCCGGATCTGGCAAAGAAGCTGATGACAAGGGAACTAGCGGCGGAATGATAACATGGAATGTATCAGAAAATGAGAGCGTGACAGGCGTCAACTATTTAGACCCAGTTACTGGATATATCGAAAATGCAGCACAGCTTGTCTATCGTGTCAGACTTGATGTGACGCAAGACGATTTCCAGAGCTGTGCTGACAATATGGATAGCGAGGTTGGCGATGCGGAAAGCTATGCTGTGAATAAATATGCGACGCTAAGTTACAGCTTCGGTGACAAGACATATACTCAAGACTTCTCAGTGCCTTATGTGCGTGGGCTCTTGTATAATATCAAATTTGAGAAAAAGGGCGACAATGGGAAATACTTAAACGGAGCAGTTTTTGAAATCTGCAAGGCTGATGCTGAGAGCGGCGGTACTTCAGGCAGCACATTATATAGAATCAAGACAGATAAAAATATCGCATGCAATATATTTCGAGATTTGCCATGTGGGGATTATGTCATTCGAGAAATAGAAGCACCTCGGGGATATAGTGCTCCAAATCCCGCCGAGTGGAATATCACACTTTGTTATACAACAGATTCGTCACAGCTAGTACAGGATACCGATGCCGGCACAGCTGTAAACGCTGGAACCATTGTCGTTTCAGGCACAGGTTCAGGCACAGGTTCAGGCACAGGTTCGGGCACAGGCTCGGACACAGGCTCGGACATTTCAGCGGACACAGGCTCGGACATTTCAGCGGATGCTGGCTCGGGTGCTGACTCGGGCACTTCTGGCGATATAAAGAACATGCGATATGCGGGAAATGACAGCGGTGGTATCTGGACAGTGATAAACAGCAAAAATCCGTTCACCTACAGCATTCTCGTAATCAAGCAAGATAAAGACGGAAATGTGATACGAGACGTGTCATTCTCCCTTACGCCAGATACAGAAAGCATCCAGCAGGAATTCAGTACAGATGAAAGTGGGACGCATGAAATTGAAAAGGAATTTGGGCTAAACGTCAGCCTAGAGCTTACAGAGATTGAGCCGCAGGATGGATATTTTGGACTTCCTGCTTCCATACAGTTTAAGGTGATCGAAGATGAAGACACAGGGGAACATTCAGCTATCTTGCTAAATGAAGATCAGCTAGGAGACCTCGTATCGCTAAAGCTCATAGAGAATGAAGATACAGGAGAAAACCAACTCCAAATCACTGTCGTCAATGAGACGGGATATGTCTTGCCCGATGCTGGCGGCTCTGGACCTATAGTTTGCACATTGAGCGGAATTCTGATAATGGCATCCGCTTTGATGTATAGATACAGACTGAAGCACAAGCACGAAAGGAGGTCAAAAATATAAGCCTCCCAGATGTGGTGAGAGCTGACACACCAGAATGTATCTTAAAAATATCTTTAAAGCGCAGCAGAGCGCTGACATGCTCGCTAGATCAGCGGTGTGAATCTGCATTATAGTTCAAAACTTGTTATAGTTCAAAACTTAAATTAATGAAAGGAATATCAATATGAAAAGAATGAAGAGTATGAAGAGCATGAATAGCATGAAAAAAATGCTCTCTATGCTGCTGACTGCGCTCATGGTATTTTCCATGGGAATGACAGTCTTTGCAGCAAATGGCACAGGTACGATAACAGTAAAAAATACAACAGCAGGAATAGAATATGCGGCATATAAAATTTTCGACGCAACTATAAGTGGAGAAGGTAACGACAAAATTGCATACACTATTAAGAAGACTGATGCCTGGTTTAGCATTGTTGATTCTTCGGACAGTCCATTTATGCTTACCGAAACAAGCACACGCGGTACATATAATGTATCAGTAAAAGATGATATGGAAGCTGCGAATGTTGTAGAGTGGTTAAATAAACAAACCCCGGCTGGACTGGCAGCAGTTTCAGGCACTGGCAATGGAGGAGAACTTGATCTTGGAACAGTAGATTATGGATATTACTTCATTACAAGTTCACTTGGCGCTGCTGTCACAGTGAGCAGTGTAAATCCAAATGCGGTAGTGATCGACAAGAACCAAAAACCGGGATGGGATCCGGAAGATCCAAAAGATGATCCTGATAATCCAAATACTGGTAAGTTCGTATCTGAAACAGGCGAAAAAGGCAGTTATGCAAAGTATAGCACGGCTGGAATCAATGATACAGCATACTTCAAGATCGCAGCTCATGTGCCAGCTTATGCAGGAAAGACACAGGTGAATGATTATACCTTTACTGATATGCTTGGCGAAGGATTTACTTATAATGAAGATAGCATGAAATTGACTATTGAAGGCGTGACACTTAGCGAAGGCATAGATTATGTAGTGACAGCGAATGGTCAGAATATTACGATCGTAATCCATGCAAGTGCTATTGAGGGATATCCTGCAGACGCCCATGTGGTCATGACTTATACTGCAAAGGTAGATAAAGATGCAGAATATAAGAATGTAAACACAGCAAGTATGAATTGGGATTATGTGGGAAATCCAAAGGGGGATGAGCCAAAGCCGCCAGAAGTATCTGAGACCACTACTTATGTATATGGATTTAATCTCGTAAAGATTGATAAAGATACTCAGGTAGTACTTAAAGGCGCCGAATTTAAATTGCTCAACGATGAGCTAGAAGAGATTCCTGTCGTTTTAGAAAATGGAATATACCGCGTTGCGACTGAAGGAGAAACAGGTGTTTCAATCGAGGCAGGCAATGTGAAAATCTTCGGTCTCGATGCCGGAAGATATTTCCTTGAAGAGACGAAGCAGCCAGACGGTTACAACATGCTTACAGAGCCTTATGGATTTAAACTGCAGGAAATTGATAGTTATGATGAAGCAGGCATTTCGACGTCACCTGTAAAGGTTGAAAATAGTGCAGGTACTACGCTTCCTTCAACTGGCGGAATCGGAACGACGATCTTCTACGTACTGGGCGGACTTTTGATGGCTGGAGCTGTCGTTATTCTCATTACAAGGAAGAGAGTGTCTGCAAACAAGGAAAGATAAAAGCGCAGCTTGCAAACAAGTAAAGTTTAAAAGAACGTCTGCAAATAAGAGAAACTAAAAAGAGTGTTTGCAAATAAGAGGAAGTAAAAACTTATCGCTCGGGAAGACAGAACTCGCTGTTTTTCCGGGCGATTCCAGATTATATTTATGAGCCTTCGAGTAAAAAATAGTGCTGCCAGAACGCACGATAGCTAGAGCGCGAGATGGCTAGAGCGCGAGATGGCTAGAACGC
>CAVJDC010000003.1:0-37675 GCA_963648085.1 Anaerovoracaceae bacterium | reverse complement strand
CACGCACGCTGCCAGCCTTATCGCGAAATGCCGCCGCACGCACGCTGCCAGCCTTATCGCGAAATGCCGCCGCACACACGCTGCCAGGCTTATCGCAAAATGCCGCCGCACACGCACGCTGCCAGCCTTATCATTTCGATGTCACGCATCACATGTGCATCCATGATTGACGCATGATTTTGATATCTTACATGTATACTATATCATGAATGTGAACATGATGTGAGAAATTTATGTTGCGACTTTAAATGCATAATCAAAGTTAACAAATTCCTCAAATGCATAATCAAAGTTATCAAATTCTAGAAGATAACCTTGAGGCCGCAATCGGTTCAATTGCCAGAATCAATGAGGATGAAAAGCAAGAGAAATTTATGAAAAAAAGAAAAAAGTGTTGTAATCGATTATGTGGTTTGATATAATCATAAGGCTATTGCGGTCGCGATAGTTCCTTGCCTCATAAAGAGGCCGGAAGTCCATAAGGAGGTGACAAGATGATTAATTACGAAGTAATGCTCATCCTAGATTCAGCTTTAGAAGAAGAAGCAAAGGCTGCAGCACTCGAGACATTTAAGGGTGTTATCACAACAGCAGGCGGCGAGATCACTAAGGAAGATATCTGGGGAAACAGAAAGCTTGCGTATCCAATTCAGAAGAAGAGTGAAGGATATTATGCAGTTGTAGAATTCAAGGCTAGCCCTGAACTCCCATACGAGCTTGACAGAAGATTAAAGATCTCTGACGCTTGTATCAGACACATCATTATCAACAAGGACGAAAAGTAGTCCGAAGGAGAAGAGTATGAACGTAGTCGTATTGGTAGGAAGATTAGCGCGTGATCCGGAACTCAGATATACAAATGCCCAGCTGCCTGTATGCTCTGCGACTATTGCTGTCGACAGACAGCCTAGACAGGGCCAGACAAGAGATGAGGCAGGAGCCGATTTTATCAGACTTACTATCTTCGGCAAGCAGGCTGAGACTTTTTCGAGATATCTCACAAAAGGTCGTCAGGTTGCGATTGAAGGCAGACTGAATACCGGTTCTTATCAGAATCAGAGAGGCGAGACAGTATATACTACAGATGTTATTGTAAACAGATTTGATTTCATCGGAAGCAGAGGCGACGCTCCACAGCAAGGCGGTTACGGTGGCGGAAGCTACGGCGGAAATTTCGGCGGCAGAAGCGGAAGCAGCGATGCTCCTGCACAGACTGGCGGATATGGTTCCCCTGCACAGGGTGACAGCTTTGGTGCACAGCAGTCGTACGGTGGCGATTCCTCTATGGGAAATAATACATCAGCAAATCTGTTTGATACACCTGACGGGTTTGAAGCCCTTAGTGAAGACGAGCTTCCATTCTAAAGAAAGGAGACGCACTCAATGGAAAAGAGAAGAGGCGGCATGAGAAGACGCAAGGTTTGCCTATTATGCACAATGAAAAAGCAGAATGGTGCTGCAAGCCTTGATTATAAGGATGTTGACACACTCAAGAAATTTGTAACTGAAAGAGGTAAGATTCTCCCTAAGAGAATGACTGGCACTTGTGCTATGCATCAGAGAGAAGTTACAAGAGCTGTCAAGAGAGCAAGAATCGTTGCTCTTATGCCTTACACTCAGGACTAATTATTAGCCGCACAGTGTGCTATATTTTGTGTTGATATAGCAAACTGAAAGCAAAAAAGAGTATATTTGGAATCCCGCAGATGCACGACCTGCTTTATGCAGGCCACAGCACTGCGGGATTTTTGCATATGATGACTTATCCGATGGCGATGCACACATAAATGACATCTGTCCAGTATGTCATTTTTATTACACGCCAAAACCGTTGCAATGCAACATGTTTGAAGTATGCAAAATATTGATATCGTGATAGTTTTGTGATATAATAAGGCTTCAAATATAGACAATTTCTTGTGTATTATGACATTGCTAAAGGATTTAGGCAGTGAAATGCTAGTGCTTAAATTCCAGGCACTGCAATATATCTCAGAGAGGCATTAGAATGAGCAGGAATGATAAGGGGAAACTGACAAGATCGACAGTTTCGAAGCTTGATATATTTGTTATGGTTTTCTTGACAGTGATACTGGCATATATAGATTTTCGCCGAGGAGAAGTTGGATTCGCTGTGATTGGGGCAGCTTTGACTATTTTCGCTGTTGTATATGACTTGATTGCGTCTAGACGAGGATCAAAGGTATTTGATCAATATCTCGATTCTATTACGAACGGAATGGACGAGACCATATCACATGCTGTTATTTATAATCCTTTGCCATTGTGTATTATTGATAATTCCGGGAAAATTCTTTGGAGTAATCGCAAATTTCAAGAGCTTCTCGAAGGAAAACACTCTTTGAAGGAAAATATATATGAGCTGACAGGAGTGAAGATGCACGAACTTACATCAGAGCAGCTTATAGAAAAGAATATTATCATGAATGTTCAGTCAAAGCAGCGCACCTTTAGAGTTTATATATCTGATGCAAATACAGAAGACAATATCGGCGGAAGGATGTACCATTGGCTGGAAACCACAAAGATAACCAATCTAAAGGAAAAGTATAGAGACGAGCGAATCTGCATGGCTTATGTCAGCGTAGACAATTATGATGACATTTCAGCAGTAAATATGGATGAAAATAAGGCTGAAGTCGGTACGGAGATTGAGAAAAGACTGCGCCAATGGGAACTAAAGTGCAATGGTGCATTGATTCGCATGGGAAAGGCTAAGTATCTATTGTTATTTGATACGAAGGCGCTCAGCAATATTGAGGCAAATAAATTCCACATTCTCGACGAAGTACGTGCCATCGAGACGGGCAGAGATATCCCTGCTTCCCTCAGTATAGGGGTGGGAGCTGGTGGAAAGAACCCTGCTCAGACAGAAGAATTTGCTGCAGACGCTTTGGAAATAGCCCTTGGCAGAGGCGGCGACCAGGTTGTTGTAAAGGCAAGCTCGAGCTACAGATATTATGGTGGAACTGTACAGACTCAGGAAAAAAGAAATAAGGGAAAATCAAGAACTGTTGCACTCGCCCTAAGACCTCTTATAGAGCAAGCTGACAGAGTGTTCATAATGGGACACTTAAATCCAGACATGGACGCATTTGGTGCGTCTCTTGGAGTATCGGCGATTGTGAGAAATCGCGGAAAGCAAGCCAAGATTATTGTGGACAGAACAGATTCTATTAGGACACCATACATGCTGGCCAAGGAATCCGAACAGTATAATTTGATAAGCCCTGAAGAGGCATTGTCGCTGTCTATAGGAGAAAAAGATCTCTTAATAGTTGTAGACACTCATAAGCCGAGGATGACGTCGTGCCCTGAGGCCATCGAGAGAGCGGGTCGTATTGTCGTGATAGATCATCATATCAGAAGTGATGACATCATAAAGAACCCGACGCTTATACATATAGAGCCTTATGCGTCTTCCGCATCCGAGCTTGTGACTGAGATGATTCAGTATGCTATAAATGAAAAGAAAAGTCTGTCAAAGCTTGAGGCCGAGGTTCTTTTGGCAGGCATCACTGTAGACACGAAGAGTTTCACTCTCAAGACGGGAGTGCGCACGTTTGATGCGGCTTCGTGGCTAAGAAGACAGGGCGCAGATACATCTAAGGTAAAGCAGTTCTTCCAAGTCGGTCTCGAACAATATAGACTTGAAGCGAAGATCATGTCCGAAGCAGAGATGCTTCCAGGAGCTGTAGCTTTCTCAATATGCAGGGAAAAGACAGAGGACTTGCCAGTTCTTATTTCTAGAGCTGCCGATTCGCTGCTAAATGTGAAGGGCGTAAAGGCAAGTGTTGTGCTTGGTGTCGAGTCGAGAGACAGGATACGTGCAAGTGCTCGTTCTCTTGGAGACATAAATGTCCAGCTGATCATGGAAAAACTTGGCGGCGGCGGTCATTTTACTATGGCGGCGGCTCAGATTAAGGCTCCCCTGAATATGGCTGTGGCTGAGACAAAGGCGGCTGTTCATGACGCAGTAGAAGAAGCGAAGGCACGTGAAAAGGCTAAGCAGCAGACTGAAAAGAAAAAGGAATCACAAAAGGATAAAGACAGGGGCCTGCTGAAGAATGCTGAGTCTGCAAAAGATAAAGAACTATCGAAATCTGAGATGGATGATTAGGATTATTTGAGATAGGCGATCAGAACTGCTTGCGCTGGTTGGCGAAAACACTTGAAGCGGATGATAAAAGCTTTAAGATGCCTGATCAGAATGAGCAAGAATGATGACTGGAAAATATTGACAAGCAAGATAGCAAGAGATATAGTGCTGCAGCTAAGAGCAAAAGGAGGAAATCATGAAAGTTATTTTATTACAGGATGTTAGAGGCAAGGGCAAGGCTGGCGAGGTTGTAAAGGTAAGCGATGGTTATGCAAGAAATATGCTGTTTCCTAAGCAGCTTGCAAAGGAAGCCACAGCCGCAAATATAAAGGCTCTAGAGGCACAGAATGCCAAAAAAGCTCAGGAAAAAGCTCAGCAGAAGGCTGAAGCGGAGGAGATCAAAAAGCAGCTTGAAAATGATATTATCAAGCTAAAGTCTAAGGGTGGCGAAGGCGGCAGGCTGTTTGGCTCAGTTACAAATGCTGACATCGCCGAGGCTATCAAGGCTCAAAAGAATATAGAAATCGACAAGAAAAAGATCAGCATACCAAATCCTATCAAGATGGTGGGAAAGCATTCTGCTGATATTAAGCTTTTCACAGATGTAAGTGTGAAAATCACTGTAGAGGTTTCAATCTAAGCAGGAAATATAGTTCTCTAAATTGGGACAGCATGCCGCTAGTCTTCTGCCAGTCGAGGCAGCTCGTCTCTAGCTTTCCACAAGTCGGGGCAGCATGCCGCTAGTCTTCTGCAAGTCGAGGCAGTTCAACTCTCGGCTTTACGAAAGAACAGAGCTATTTTGACGAAGGGGATTGAGAATGTTTTGAGATACTGTCAATCGTGCTAAATATTATGCGAGGAGGTTTAGATATGGAAGAAAGAATTCCGCCGCACAGCAGCGAGGCCGAAAAATCGGTACTTGGTTCTGTGATGCAGGACAAAGACGCTTTGTTTGATGTTCTTGAGATACTTTCGCCTGATGATTTTTACAGCGAAATACACCGTGAGATTTATTCTGCTGTAAGAAGTCTAAGCAGGAAATCTGAACCGGTAGATATTCTGACAGTATGCGAAGAACTAAAGAAAAATAAGAAGCTTGATATGGTGGGCGGCAATGCCTACGTAGCAGCTCTTACAGCGGAGGTGCCGTCGACTGCAAATGCAGCCTCATATGCAAATATTATCAGAGATGATGCACTTCTCAGACGCCTTATAAAGGCTGCATCAGATATTGGAGAAAAGAGCTACCAACAGAAGATAGATGCTGAAAAAGCTTTGGATTATGCGGAGCAGCGGATATTTGATATTTCTAAGATGAATCAGAAAAAGGACTATGTTCCTCTTTCTGACGCGCTCTGGAAAAATATGGAAGAAATTGACAGGCTTTCGACGCTTGAGGGCAAGGTTACAGGACTTACCACTGGATTTGTAGATCTTGATTCGCGCACTTCAGGACTGCAAAAATCAGATTTGATTATTCTTGCGGCACGTCCAAGTATGGGAAAAACAGCATTTGCACTGAATATTGCTCAAAATGCAGCGATGAAGGCTGATGCAAATGTCCTTATTTTTTCGCTGGAAATGTCTGCCGAGCAGCTTAGCATGAGACTCTTGAGTATAAATTCATGCATAGAGCTTGCAAAACTAAAATCGGGCTCGCTTTCAAGCAACGAATGGCAGGAGCTCAATGTTGCACTAGACTCTCTGGTAGAGAAAAAAATTTTTATAGACGATACACCGGGTATCACCATTATTGAAATGAAAAACAAATGCCGCAGAATGAAGGCCGATACTGGACTTGATCTTGTGATAGTCGACTATCTGCAGCTTATGAGCATAGAAGGTCACAATGAAGGAAGACAGCAGGAAGTAAGTACCCTTTCCAGAAATCTCAAACAGCTTGCTAGGGAGATGGACTGCCCTGTTATCGTTTTATCGCAGCTTTCGAGAGCTGTTGAGACACGTATGGATCATAGACCGCAGCTTTCGGATTTAAGAGAGTCTGGAGCGATTGAACAGGATGCTGACGTCGTGATGTTTTTGTACAGAGACGAATATTACAATCCTGATACTACTGAAAAACCAAATACCTGTGAAGTTATTATATCGAAGCAGCGAAATGGTCCAACTGGAAGCTTGGATCTGGCATGGCTCGGCAAATATACAAAATTCGCAGACAGAAGTCCGCTTTAGATTACGAAAATTTTTGGATAGATTTATAAGAGCAAGAACGGATTTGCAGAATGTGCAAGCAGCATGTGGAAGCGACATGTGATAAGCAGCATGAGCAAGCAGAATGTGCAAGCAGCATGTGATAAGCAGCATGTGATAAGCAGAATGTGCAAGCAGAATGTGCAAGCAGCATGTGGAAGCGACATGTGATAAGCAGCATGAGCAAGCAGAATGTGCAAGCAGCATGTGATAAGCAGCATGTGATAAGCAGAATGTGCAAGCAGAATGTGCAAGCAGCATGTGGAAGCGACATGTGATAAGCAGCATGAGCAAGCAGAATGTGGCATTCAGCATGTGACAAGCAGAATGTGGAAGCAGAATGTGCAAGCAGCATGTGACAAGCAGCATGAGCAAGCAGGATGTGGAATAAGGCATAAGAAGGAAATATGACAAATATAATGCACGATTATCACGTGACGTTCACATGGAATTGGTATTATTTAATTGTGTTGAAGGTGCGATAGTATGAATTTTAAACGAAGAAAACTGAAAAATGCATATTTGGGTGACACGCAGGTTGAAAATATTTTTCTTGCCGAATATATGCCCGACGCTGAGGGACTCTTCGTTAAGGTATACCTTTTGGCACTTATGTATGCTGATGAGGATGGCATTTCAAATAAAGACTTAGCCGCATATCTCAATGTAAATGAAGAGGAAGTCCTCCGTGCGTGGAGTTACTGGGAATCATGTGGTATTATAAAGAAAAGATACAACAGAGTCGATGACAAGTTGGATTATGCTGTAGAATTTTTAAATTTAAAAGAGCAAATTTTCGGACTTAAAGGTATATCGGAGGCGGCTATTGCCGGGGCTCAGCAGCTAGGCGATGCAGTGATTGGAAATAGTTCGCCAGTTGAAAATAGCCAATCATTGAGAAGTGGCTCAGCAGCTAGCGGCAGTGTGATGTCTGGAAATCAGTCACTTGGTGGTTCGGGAGACACAAGCTTTTCAATTTCCATGAATGATACTGTGCTCAAGGATACATTCTCTGAGATTGAAGACGTTACAAAAAGAGCTCTTGAGGGAAGAGAAGCAGAGAGTATAGTTTCTTGGATATGCTCTGAGGGGGTAGCTCCTGAGTATGTGATTTATGTTTATAGATATTGCGTTGAAAGATGCGGCAAAAATAGCTTCAACTATGTGGCGAGAGTGCTTGACGAATGGCAGCGAAAGGGCATAAAGACATGCGCACAGGCAGAGCAATATTTAGATGAAACTGACCTTAGGCGCTCACAATATAGACGCATCATGCAAGCACTGGGATTCAACAGAAATGCCACAGAGAAAGAAAAATCTCTTATCGATTCCTGGTTTGATGAGATGGGATTTGGCATAGATAAGATTCTTGAAGCATGCGGACGCACAAGTGGAATATCAAATCCAAATATGAATTATATAAATAAAGTCTTGATTAATTGGTACAACGAAAGCAAGGGTATCAGCGGAAAAGCTGCAGGCGCTTCTGGTGCACAGGGAATCAAAACTGGAAGCAGCATTGCAGCTGAGATGAAGAAGCTATATACACAGCTTACAGAGAAAAATGAGCGTGAGCTGCGCGAGCGCAAGACTCAAGTATATAAGGCTATTCCGAGAATAAAAGAAATCGAGGATTTGCTTCAGAAAAACAATTATAGCCTGACACGTGCCGCACTAAAAGGTGACAAGGCTGAAAAGAAGAAGCTTGAAGAAGAACATGACAGCCTCATAGAGGAAAAATTATATACGCTCACAGAAAATGACTTTAGTCCGGATTATCTGGAAATGCATTATGCCTGCAGCAAATGCAAGGATTCCGGAATACTAGACAGCGGCGAAAGATGCAGCTGCTATTCAGAATATATGAAAAGGTTTGTCTAGAGGGCAAGTAAACCAATGATGCAAGGACGAACTGAAAGGTGATTTGAAAGGCAATTTAAAAGATAATTTGAAAGGTCTTATGAAAGGTCTTATGAAAGGCGGGCTGAAAGCAGGTTTTAAGAGATTATCTAAAAGCTGTGTTGAAAATACTCAAAATAAATGGCCCGGATAAACCACCGTGGGAGATAGGTAAATGGATGATTTGAAAAATTCAATTCGTGTCAATACGGATGCGACGAAGATATCAATGAAAGAAGAAAAAAATAAGACACCTAAAGCTCCGCAAACTTACAGACAGGCAGGGGTGAAAGTTGGATTTAGAAAGAGACTTTTGCTCATTTCGGACGGTATCACGGAGACTGGAATAAAGATTAAAAAGTTATATTCCAAGGTTGTAGATGTCACGACGACTCATATCAGGAGAAATGGCACAGCATATGCTGTGGTATCGTGCATGATGTTTTCTCTTTTGGCAGTAGGTGTAAATGCCATAGATGCAGCTACTGTATATGACTATTCATATCACGGCACACGTCTAGGAACAGTCAGAGATAAGAGCGATATAGAGACAGCTGCAGCACAGGTTTCAGATGAATATGTGGAAAATGACATATATATAAAGCTTGACCCACAAGTCGATATCACATATGAAAAGCATCTTGATTTTGATCTAAGTGACGAAAAAGACGATGCAGATACAGCTGCAGACAAATTCTCATCTGTTGATTTACTATATTGTAAGGGTTATGCGATTACAGCAGATGGAAAGATTCTTGCAAGTCTCGAAAGCTCGGAGGATGCTCAAAGTGTACTTGATGAGATTAGAGAACACTATAGCAATGTTGACAGTGAGGGATATAAGCTCATAAAGGGCATTCCTTTGGCAGAGGTTCCTGAGGAAGAAATTTCGGCAAGCACTGTTGTCATAAAGTCTGATCTGTATGGTGACACGGCTAAGGAAGCAGCTCTTGAGACATTGCTTACAAACGCAAAGATTATAGATGATGATATAGATGCGAAAGCTTCTGACGATAAGGTGACTTCAGATGCGGTTTCTTCGGATATTTCAGATTCTGAAAAGACGGAAGAAGAAAATGCTGTCGGCGGAGAAAAGGAAAGCGTCGACACAAAGAATACTTCGGATGATGAAGACTATGCCAACGTGGAAGAGAAAACGGACGCTGCTTATGATATAGACATACTTAAGACTGAGACAAATGAAGCTGTGTCTGTACTCACAGCGGACAGGGAGATCGGCGATTCTTCCCATCCACTTGTATATGCTAAGTCTACTTCGCCTACGGATCTTGATTTCGTCCAAAAGGTTTTGATTAAGCCGATAAATACAGTAGTAGAGCAAATCTCTAGTAAATCAGAAGCAGAGAATCAGTTTATAGATGCGGATGGTTCAAGTAAAATACTTGACGTTGCTTCGGATGAGATTCAGGTCTTCAATGAAGAAATTCCTTTTGAAACTGTATATGAAAACTCAGACAAGATATATACAGGCGTGACCCAGTTAAAGAGTGAAGGCGAAGATGGCACGAAGAGAGTTGTCGCGTACATTCACCGAGTAAATGGTGTCGAAGTCAGCAGAACGATTGTCTGCGAAGAAGTTACTGCCGAGCCTGTAAACTGTGTGATTCAAAAAGGAACAAGAAAAGCAGGAGCTTCCGTGATGACAGGCAATGTCAAAGCCACTGGAATCTTCATGTATCCAACTACAGGAACCGTTACGTCATTATATGGAGAGCGTTGGGGAAGAGCTCATCAGGGCATAGACATCGGAGCACCTGAAGGCACAGAGGTTTATGCATCAGATTCGGGAACCGTAATTTATGCAGGCTACAATGAAAGCGGATATGGAAATCTTGTAAAAATAGACCACGGAAATGGGTATGTTACTTATTATGGACACAATAGCCAGATAAGTGTTGCTGTAGGCCAAAAGGTGGCTAAGGGAGATCTCATCGCACTTGTGGGAAGTACTGGAAGAAGCACAGGCAACCATTGCCATTTTGAGATCAGATATAAAGGAACAGCCCTAAATCCTGCGGAAGTCATAGAAACACAGGAAAAGCAGCAATAAGACAAAAGAATAATGTTTATCAGGGTGCTGTATGAGATTCATACAGCACTTTTTGGGCATTTTAGGAATGTAATGCATCATTTGATTTGTGAAAAGGAAGCTGTGTCATTTTTGACAAAGAAGGGCAATTTATGGTAAAATATAAGATGAATAATTTTATCAGACAAATCGAGCAGCAACATTACGCTTGCTCGGGATAGGGTGAAAAAATGGATGATATAAAAAAGAAGATATTGGTCGTTGAAGATGAAAAATCTATTTCAGATATTGTGAAATTTAACCTTCAGAAGGAGGGCTTTGAGGTCTTTACATCATATGACGGTGCGGATGCACTTGTCAAGCAGGAGGAAAATGATCCAGACCTTATTTTACTTGATGTCATGCTGCCTAAGCTTGACGGATTTTCTGTGTGCAAGAAGATTAGAGAGAAGAGCAGCGTTCCTATTATCATATTGACAGCAAAGGAAGAGGAAGTTGACAAGGTTCTCGGCCTTGAGCTAGGGGCTGATGACTACATGACCAAACCATTTAGTATGAGAGAGCTTCTCGCGAGGATCAAGGCAAATATAAGAAGAATCTCACTGACTCTAAGTGCAGACGTTGACAAGGCGGAAGCAAATATCAAGGAATTCGGAAATCTGACCATTGACCTAAACAGATATGAAATAAGAAAGAATGGTACAGTCCTTGAGCTTACATTGAGAGAGTTTGAACTTCTTAGATATCTTGCTGAGCATGAGGACAAGGTCTTTTCGAGAGAACAGCTTCTTGAAGAGGTTTGGGGATACGAATATTATGGCGACATACGTACAGTCGATGTTACCGTAAGGAGACTAAGAGAAAAGCTCGAGGATGATTCGAGCAATCCAAAGTATATTATTACGAAGAGAGGCATAGGATACTACTTCAAAAGGTTGTAGTTTGGGAGGCTGTAGGCTTTGAAAAAAAGGTTGAGAGGAAGAAGTATCAAGTGGAGGATCATTACTATATTCGTGATTATCGTGTTTATAGCAATGACAGTTGCGGGTGTGTTCGTGACAAGCAGACTAGAGTCATATGAGATGGATTCAATCAGCTCAAAGTGCCGCAAGACGCTTGATATGGTTGAGACCTCTTTACAACTTGACTCAAGCGCATCACTTGAGGAAGAAAGTGACAGTATTCAGCCCGTCATCAATGAATGGCGCACGGGAACTGACTACAATCTATATGTTGTGGATAAAAGCTTTAGGATCATCGCATCAAACAATAACTCTGAAGCGGTTGGAAGTACTGCGATGGGCATTCTTGACGAGAGTGTCGTAGTGAAGGCTTTAAAGGGAAGTGAAGCTGAAAGTCATACGACTATTCAGGAAAAAAAATCTGACGAGATACCTGTTTACAATGCTGCAAAGCCGCTTACAGGTAGTGCTGGGGATGTCATAGGAGTTATATATATAAGCGCAAATCTCACTGAAGTTTATGACACTACAGGGGAGACAAAGGCTATATTTATCCAGGCTATGATCATCGCATTGTTTATTACGATATTTATCTCATATTTTATTACAAAGGGCATCACTGCTCCTATCAATGACCTGACAGACAAGGCAGAAAAGATGTCAGTGGGTGATTTCTCACAGGAGATAAAGGTGAAGTCGGGCGATGAGATAGGGCGACTTGCGGAGATGTTCAATATCCTGCGAAAAGAGCTGGACTCAAATATAAATGAAATATCAAACGAAAAACGTAAGCTCGAAACAATATTGAAATATATGGCCGACGGGCTCATTGCATTTGACCTTAAGGGAAATATTATTCACGTAAATACTGCAGCCGGCAGACTTCTTGATATGCCTATAAGCGAAATTGAGAAGATGAAGATCAATGCTGTCATCAGCAGTCTGGGAAAGACAAAGATCATAAAGAATATAAAGAATCTCGGTCGTATGCGCCCAAATGAAATGTACAGTGAGATTGTAAGATACGAGGCAAGCATTCTTTCTATAAGATATGCCCGCATAAAGGCAGGCAGAGATGATGATATAGGCATGATCATGCTTATCCAGGATGTCACAGAGCAGCAAAAGATGGAGCAGATGCAAAAAGACTTTGTGGCAAATGTATCACATGAGCTGAGAACCCCATTGACGACGATAAAAAGCTATACAGAGACACTGTTAGAAAGCGGGATAGATGATGCAGATATGCAAAGTACGTTCCTGCAGGTGATAGATGACGAGGCAGAGCGCATGGCACGTCTCATAAAGGAGCTTTTACAGCTGTCGAAGATGGACAGTGATATGGAAAAGATGCAGTATAGGACATTCGATATGAATGGACTTCTAGCCGAATGCTCAGGAAAACTAAGGCTCACTGCTGCAGCCAAGAATCAAACTATAAGAAATATGTTTGATAAGGACAAGGAAATCAAACTGTATGCAAATAGGGATGGCATACAGCAGGTGATATTAAATATACTTACAAATTCTATAAAATATACACCAGAAGGCGGCGAGATAAGAATCGAATCTTTTGTGGCCAGAGGAAATGTATATGTGAGAATATCAGACAATGGTATCGGCATAAACGAAAAAGAGTTGTCGCGTATATTTGAAAGATTTTACCGAGTTGACAAGGCACGCTCAAGATCTATGGGTGGCACAGGTCTCGGTCTGGCTATTGCAAAACAGATAGTGGAGATGCACGGCGGCGGAATCAGAGTACGCAGTACTGAGGGTAAGGGCACGACAATGACCGTCGAAATTCCAAGCACGAGAAGAGGTAGGATTAACTAATGAACGAAAGACCAAAAAATGAAAAAATAGATAGTGCAAAACCGAGAATAGAGAAATCTGAAAATATACAGCCAAGACAGGCGACTCCTGTAAGACCAGAGCGTGAGCGTACAAGGGCTGGGAATGCGAGTGCCGATAATGCAAACACTGCAGGCGCTGTGGGAGCACAGCCAAGGCAGGCGACTCCTGTAAGACCAGAGCATGAGCGTGCAAGGGCTGGGAATGCGAGTACCGATAATGCAACGGCGGAGGAAGCAAAGCTTGAGTATGAAAAGGCAAAGAGAAAAAGATCTAAAAAAAGGAAAAGAAGAAGAAAAAAGAAGGGCAGAAGGACTCTGCTGCTCTTGGTTTTGCTTATTATCGTAGCAGGGCTGGCATATTTAAATCTTTCAGGACATATGGATATTAAATTCAGAATCGTTTCTGACACAGATGCCTTCCATGAGACTCTTGTGGATCAGATAGACACAGGCTTTGAAACGGTATGGATCGCGACTAAAGGATTTGAGATGACGGGTGATGACGTAAGAGCTGTCATTCGTACTACTACCGAAAATGATCCTGAGGATCTGTGCATAATTCCTGACGGGTATGAGGCAAGCTATTACAGCGCTGTCCACTTATGGAAGATTAAGATGAATTACTCGTACAGTGCTATTCCGACTGAGCTTGCGGATGGAAGCACTGACAGCTCTTCAAAGTCAAATGCAAGCACCCTCACGGAAGAGGAAGTAATGACTGCACAGAGGATGACTTCCACGGCACTTGACGAAGCAGTAAGTGAAATTAGCCAGCACATTGGTGCGAGCGATAGATCAAAATATAAGGCTATATTTGAGTGGGTTTGCAAGAATGTTGCATATGATGAAGACCTTGAGTATGTCGTAAGGCTATCAAATAAGGAAGACCCTACAATAATAAATCGCAGCTTATATGGAGCAATGTGCAAGAGCACAGTGTGTACAGGATATGCTGCAGCTTTCAAGGCTCTTTGTGACAGATTTGGGCTAGAGTGCTTGGTTGTAGAGGATGCAGAAGGCACATATGCATGGAATGCTGTTATTTGCGACGAAAACGTATTATACGTCGATCCTTTGGGAGGAGCAGGTGCTGTGGACACAGCTATTGACTATTTTCTGAGAGCACCTGAAGATTTCAGCGCGGAATTTGGCCACGAGGCAGACCCTACATATTACATTCCAGCAAAATTCGCGGTAAACTAAGTCATATCAGCTGTCAGCATGTGTGCACATGCAAAGAACCGTATGGACACCGGCATGAAAGGACAGAGAGATGAAAGAATATAGATATAATGACAAAAAAAATAGACGACCCAGCTCGTCACAATCGTCGCGTGAGTATATGAGCGGTGCAAGTGACAATGTACGAAGCATTTCAGATGGACCACGTACTAGATATAGTAGTGGCAGTACTGGCGGCGCAAGCAGATCAGGCGGCGCATACAGATCGAGCAGCGCAAGCAGATCAGGCGGCGCAAGCAGGTCAGGCGGCGCAAGCAGATCAGGCGGCGCATACAGATCGAGCAGCGCAAGCAGATCAGGCGGCGCAAGCAGGTCAGGCGGCGCAAGCAGATCAGGCGGCGCATACAGATCGAGCAGCGCAAGCAGATCAGGCGGCGCAAGCAGGTCAGGCGGCGCAAGCAGATCAGGCGGCGCATACAGATCGAGCAGCGCAAGCAGATCAGGCGGCGCAAGCAGGTCAGGCGGCGCAAGCAGATCAGGCGGCGCATACAGATCGAGCAGCGCAAGCAGATCAGGCGGCGCAAGCAGGTCAGGCGGCGCAAGCAGATCAGGCGGCGCAAGCAGGTCAGGAAGCTCAAGCAGATCGAGCAGCGCAAGCAGGTCAGGAAGCTCAAGCAGATCGGGCAGCGCAAGCAGGTCAGGAAGCTCAAGCAGATCGGGCGGCGCAAGCAGATCAGGCGGCGCAAGCAGGTCAGGCGGCGCATACAGATCGAGCAGCGCAAGCAGGTCAGGCGGCGCATACAGATCGAGCAGCGCAAGCAGGTCAGGAAGCTCAAGCAGATCGGGCGGCGCAAGCAAATCGAGCAGCTCAAAGATCAGAAGCGCAGCAACAAAATCCGAAAGAAAAAAAGGAAATAATAGAATAAAAAAAGATACAAGATCATCAAGAAAATTTGCATTATTTGGAAAATCCAAGAAAAAAACAAGCATAGTCAAACCAAGATCGTCAGTAGTGGATTTTGAAGAGGAAAAAAGAGAAAGAGATAAGCTGAGACTTGAGGCAGAGAAGGCGCGTATCCGCAAGGGCATAAGAAAAAATGCCGAATCGACTTATGACTATGAGACAGGTGAGTATCTTGACATCACTGCGAGAAGAGAGCTAAGAGAAGAACTTTCAAAAAAGAAGGAAAAAAAGAAGAAAGTAAAAAAACCAAAGTCGTTGGGTTATAAATATGCAAAAATACTCTTCTCGGCTGCGATGGTTATTATCATGTTTACTGTTGCGAGCCAGGTAGGCAAGATCGTTCAGCTTAAGATTGACAAGAGAAACGCTGCTGCCGAGTTGGCAAAGCTTGAAGAACAAAGAGATGACCTTCAAAATAAATATGACAATCTAGACTCAGATGAGACAATAGAAAAGCAGGCTAGAGAGATTCTTAAAATGGCGAAGACGGGAGAGATCATCTATGTGTTTGATGATGATGATGTGGCTGGTTCGACTGGAGGTTCAGAATCACAGGCTGGCTCTAAGGGGCTAGGCTCAGTTAAATCAACGGATGAGGATAAAACTGATGACGACAGTACAAAGAAGAATAAGAATGATATAGAAGACTCAGATTCCAGCAGCACCCAGAATGGAAGCAATGAAAGCAGCAGCACGCAAAATGAGAATAGCTCAAGCACGGCCAACAGCACAAAGAATAGCAATAGCTCAAGCACGAACAGCAGCACGAAGAACAGCAATAGCTCAAGCACGAACAGCAGCACGAAGAACAGCAATAGTTCAAGCACAAGCAGCACAAAGAAAAACAATTCAAGTTCGGGAGCCTCGTCAAATGGCGGCGGGAGCACTTCAAGCTCTGGAAGCTCGTCAAATGGCAGAGGAAGCAGTTCAAATTCTGGAAGCTCGTCAAATGGCAGAGGAAGCAATTCCAGCACCGGAAATTCTTCAAGCGGCGGACATTCTGGCTCAAGCTCTGGAGTAGTTGATGATTGATAAGAATCAGGAAGAATTCTTTTACAGCACTGATAGAATAGATGAGCTGCAGATGCAATAGCAAATTGCGTCAAATCACAGGTGCATGGAAAATTTGCAGGTGAATGATACGCCGAGGAGATTTAATGGCAGATATGATAAAAGAAGTGATAGTTGTTGAGGGACGCGATGACATAGATGCGGTGCAAAAGGCGGTAAATGCCGACATTATTGCGACACATGGATATGGCATCAGCAGAGCTACTGTCGAAAGAATCAGAAAAGCATACGAGACAAGAGGTATTATCATACTGACGGATCCCGATTATGCTGGAAAGATGATAAGGCAGCGTCTCACCGACATGTTCCCCGATGCACTACACGCTTATATTTCAAAAAATGAAGCAATTGCAAAGGATGACATAGGCGTCGAAAATGCAAATCCTGAGGTCATACGGCGTGCAATCGAAGCGGCCGGCCGCACTCTAAAAGAGCAAAGAACAGAATTTACGCAGCAGGATATGATTTATTATGGACTTGCAGGTGCTGATGACTCAAGATTTGTTCGCGACAAGGTAGGAAGAAAGCTTGGTATCGGATATGGCAATGCAAAAGCATTTTTAAAGAGACTCAACAACTATGGAATCTCTAGAGAAGAGCTTGAAAGGTGCATTTCCGCAGTTAAGTAAGTCTAGAGTGAACCTAAAAAAGAAAATTAACTGTCAACGAATCATAAATTGTCTGTTATGGAATAGTAATAAACAACATGTAAGATATAGTTATAGAGGTATTTGTAAGGGCAAATTTTAAAATGGAGAATATTTACTCACCAAAGTATATGGCAATGCTTCGGGCAAAGCACGGGTTTAAACACTCAAAAAGCTTGGGTCAGAATTTTTTGACAGATATAAATATTATAGATGCTATCATTGAGGGATCAGAGATAGGAGAAGATGATCTAGTCATTGAAATCGGACCGGGCATGGGTGTCTTGACAGCGACGGCTGCAGAGCATGCAGCAAGGGTCGTGGCTATAGAAATCGACAAGCATTTACTTCCTGTACTGAATGAGACACTTGAGGGATATGACAATATTGATATCATAAATGCAGATGTTATGAAGACAGATTTAAATGATATAGTTCGCAAGTATAGCACAGGCGGCAAGGTGAGGATCATAGGGAATCTACCTTATTATATTACTACACCTATCATTATGAAGCTTCTCGAGGATAGAGTTCCGGCGGACAGCATTACTATTATGATGCAAAAGGAAGTAGCAGACAGGATCAAAGCTTCTCCAGGAGGGAAAACTTATGGAGCTCTGTCAGTGACTACAGGATTCTATTGCACAGTGAGACATATCGCAAATGCACCAAAGGAAGTATTTGTGCCTAGACCAAAGGTCGATTCGACAGTTATCAGGCTTGATATCAGGCCAGAATGTCCGGTAGAGCTCATAGAGGAGAAACTGTTTTTTGAGACTGTAAAAGCGGGATTTGGCCAGCGCAGAAAGACATTGCTGAACTCCCTTACAGGTGTGAGAGGTTTGCCTAAGGCTGACATTTTATCAGCACTTGAGGACGCAGATATAGATCCGCAGCGCAGAGCTGAGACACTAAGCATGCAGGAATTTGCCAATATTGCAAATGCTATAGCAAAGCTGATTAAAAATGAATCAGAGAATTCAGAAAATATAGATTAGGTAAATAAGAAAATATAGATTAGGTAAATAAGAAAATATAGATTAGATAAATTGGAAAATATAGATTAGATAAATTGAGATCGAGAAAGAAGGCAGATTTGTGAAAAGAGTCATTGCTCAGATGCTTGACTGGAGACTCCAGTACAAGGAATATAAGACACTTTTGTTTGTGGGAAGCACAGAAGAAGATCGTACAAAAGTTATGAAGGAATTTGCTAAAAATTATTTTGGCAATATGATACACATAAATATTAGAAACAATCAAGAGGTAAGAGAGTATATAAATACCATGCCGACAGGCAGAGACGCTTACATTTTCATTGAGCATGCAGTGCATGATATGATAGTACCCGAAGACAGTGTACTTATTTTCAACAATGCAGATGCCTGTGAGGGAGAGGGTATCTGGAATTATGCAAGAGACTTCTTTGAAGAGGAAGATATGAGCTTTTTGATAGTTTCAGGAGAATTTACAGAAGAACAAATCGAAGCGGCATCTGAGTACTGTATAGTGATCAGATTGCCAGAAAAGGAAGAATAATTTCATTACTTGACAGACAGGTTAAAGACAGGTTAAAGACAGGTTAAAAGAACCTGTATGAAAGGAGGAAGGCGGATGACGAGGACGACAGAAAGAAAATTGCTAGCAGTATTTCTTGCTATTGCTATGCTTTTGATGTCAGTATTTGTACCAGGGATAAATAGTATCGGAAAAGTGCATGCCGCAGTCAGCTTCACTGATATTTCGAGGCATTGGGCAGCATCTTACATTAAGAAAGCAGCCGAATATGGTTTTATAAATGGTTATTCTGACAAGACATTTAGACCGGATGCTTCTATCACAAGAGCAGAATTCACAAAGATGGTGAACTCAGTGTTGGGAAATACCGGCACTGCTGATATCACTTTCAGCGACGTTCCGAAAGAGGAATGGTTTTATACAGATGTGCAGAAGGGTGTAGCGGCAGCCTTTATATCAGGATATAATGACGAGACATTTGGCCCAAAGGACAGCATCACAAGGCAGCAGGCAGCAGTTATGCTGTCAAGAGTGGTTCCTGCATCGGGGAGTGATACAGATCTTTCAAAATTTAAGGATGCGGCAGATGTTCCTAGTTGGGCAGCTACAGCACTCAGTAAGATGGCAGGAAAGGGATATATCAGCGGTTCTACTGACGGAAAGCTCTATCCTCAGAAAGCTCTTACGAGAGCCCAGGCCGCAAAGCTCCTAGTAGAGATAAAAGAAAAGGAAAATATCGTTTCAAAGAATCAAACCGTAATCCAGACAGGTGTCACTTTGAAGGATACTATATATTCAAACCAGATTTCGGTAGGTTCAAAGGTCGGAGACGGCGAGACTGTTTTTAGCAATTGTGTGATTCTCGGAAATCTGAATATTGAGGGCGGCGGACTCGATCCAGAGGCAGAAACCGAGCATGATGACAGTGACGTAGAGGATGACGTCCAGCAAGCTTCGACAAATACCCAGTCCAGCACACAGGGCAGTGGAAATAGCGGAAATACACAGCCAAGTGCACAGACAGCTGAAAATGCATCGCTTCAGGATGAAGAGGCAGCAGAAAGTTCTACTTCAGGAAGCAATCAAAATCCTGGCACGGCAGCAGGTTCGGATGGAGAAAATCAAGTGACAGGCTCGGAAAATCAGACAGTTGGCTCTGATAATCAAGCTGTTGGGTCAGAAAATCAAGGCTCTGGATCTGCCGACAATCAGACGACAGGACCAACTGAAGACACGACAGCTGGATCTGGGGATCAGACAGCAGGCTCTGGGGATCAGACAACTGGCTCTGATGACCAGACAACCGGCTCTGATGACCAGACAACNGGCTCTGATGACCAGACAACCGGCTCTGATGACCAATCAAACTCCTCTGCTGATGTCACAGATGGCACTAGCACAGACACTCAGAATGACGAAGAAGAGCAGAACAACCAGTTTGCTGCAAAGGAATACGATTCGCCTTATCTGAAGCTTAATCCTGATCATGAAGGCGGAGTGAAGATTCAGAATTGCAGAGTAGCAAAGTGTACTGTTCACAGAAATGACGGCAGTGTCATAGTTCGTGCGAAGGGCGAGACTACGATTATAAATACCATTGCAAAGGATGAAGAGATTCTTCTCGAGTCAAATCTTAGGGAAAATGGAGACTTCGGGAAGGGCTTCGTAAATGTCATGGTTGAAAGAGCAGCCAGCCTTACATTAGCGGGCAGCTTTGATAAAGTTGAAGTAAATGAATCTAAGATTGACATGTATGTAATTGCGGGAAGCGTCATAAGCAAGATAAGCGCAAAGAAAGCAGCCTCAAAGACAAATATTTGTATAGACGAGGGTGCGGAGGTTAAATCCTGCGACGTTTCAGCGCAAGGTCTTGTGATAGAAGGTAAGGGTGTATTAAGTACATTAAATGCTTACGCAGACAATATTACATATGAGATGGATATACCGACAGTTACTACAGGTGATCTTGTAAGCGTAGATCCTGAAAGAGTGACGATCGTGCGTGAGACACCAAAGCTTTCTATGCTTACTGTCAGACATGATGGACTTGACTCAACGACTACATCATATACTATCCTTCCGATATCGTCAGAATATTTCGACTACTATATCCCAGCTTCTGAGACGGAGCTAAAGTTAAATATGAAGCTTGTTCTCGACGAAAGTGATGCGAACTATGTGCCAGGCACTATATATAGCGTAAAATATCAGGGCAAGGAAGTCGCAGCTGATGTACAGGATGGAACGATATCTTGTGATCTCAGCGTAGAAGCGGGAAGCTCAGAACAAGTAGTTGAGATAAATACAGGCAGTACCCAGAGAGGATATGGAAGCAAGAAGTACACTATTACATTGAAGAGAATAGACGGTGCACTTGAAAGTGTCTATATAGATGGCACTCAGGCTACCAACTACACCTTCAGCAGCAGAGCAAGTGCAGAGCAGAATTTCTATCACTCTGAAAATGCTTCAGTTGCCATGACAGTAAATCTTGCAGAAAAAAACAATCCTGATTTTGTTTCATACAGCGTATATAGAATGACTGACACTACAGTAGAACCTGTAGCCGAGGAAGTATCTGGCGGAAATCTCGTCACGCTGACGACAGGTGAAGTCTACAGGATTGTGACATACTATCGTTGCTACAGTGATTCTTATGCAGGCTGCAAGTCCATCAGATCGCTGACAAGATATATATCAATCCAGTGATAAAGGATTGAAAAAAACCAAAGCTACAAAAAGCTTTAAAAATCTGTAAAAAACGCAAATTAAAATGAAAATATAGAAAAACGAAATTGTGCAAAAAAAATGCCATACAGCCAAATGCGTTGAAAAATAGTGATTTGCTGTTTATTACAGGTCTGTTACATTTCAGACAACATGTTGACTAGAAGTCGTTTGAAATGTATAATCCTAGTGATAGATTCTGTGAGGGATAACCTATAACAGTTCTATATTTATGTCAAATTATCTTCGGAAGGGGCGGATAGTTTGTATTATAAAAAAAATATTTACCCCTTCGGAAAAGTAATTCTTAAAGGAGGAACTAAGAATGAAGAAAGTAATATCAATTATACTTTCTCTCGCAATGGTTATCTGCCTTATGCCTACTATGGCATTTGCAGCGGATGATGTAGCAGCTGATGCTACAGCAACTGTTGAAACACCAGAATTTGCAGATGCTTCAAGCATCCAGTACAACGAAGCTGTTGACGTACTCACAACTATCGGCGTACTTGCTGGTATCAAGTCTGCAAATGGTCTTGTATTCAAGCCAACTGGTGAAGTTACGAGAGAACAGGCAGCAAAGATTATTTGCACACTCCTTCTCGGTGAGGACGATGCTGAAAAGCTGATTGCTGAGAAAGCTCCATTTGATGATGTAGCTACTGACAGATGGTCTGCAGGTTACATCGCTTACGGTGTTGAGGATGGATTCCTCGCAGGCGTTGGCGACAACAAATTCAACCCACAGGGCAACGTAACTGCTGATCAGTTCGCTAAGATGCTCCTCGTAGCTATTGGCTATGATGCTGACCAGGCAGGTCTCGTAGGCAGTGCATGGGTTAAGAACACAGAAAAGCTTGCTAAGGAGCAGGGTCTCTTTGTAGGCGACAAGAAGGTAGAAGGAAGCGTTGCAGCAACTAGAGAAGAAGCTGCACTTTACGCTTACAATACTCTTCAGGCTACTTTGGTAGAATATGAGGGATTAAATATCAAGTCTGATCTCTTCACTATCACAGGTCTTAAGCCAGATTATGTAGCAGATAACAGAAATGAACATGATACTATCTACTCAGACGAGCTTCTCCAGTTCGCTGAAGAATATTATCCTGAGCTCGTATTCGACAGAGTAGACGCTGAATTCTCATATCCAGCAGACAATTGGACATATGATGACGAAGAAATCGGCACTTATGTTGATGAAGCTGCATATGAAGTAGAAGGCACATTAGATCTCGAAGATGCTATCGATGAATTAGGCGAAGACGCTACAATCGTAGATGGATATCTCAATGGTGCCGATTATGATAACTACAATGGCAAGACTCTCGAAGATATCAAAGAAGATAAGTTCGATGAAGCAAGTGTAAATGGCGCAAACATCAAGCTGTTCGCAACTGATGAAAAGGATGAATATATCGCTTGCGCTATCCTCGGAGACATTGACGAAGTCGAAGTTAAGGACGTAGACGCTACTAAGAAGGTTGGCGCTTATACTTCATACAAGGTTGGAAATGCTAAAGGTAAGGAATTCTCAACTGTAGTAGACGAAAAGAAGGATATCACAGATACAGTTGTAAAGGGTGACGTAGAAGACGGCGATGTAGTTATGTATGTAGTTGATTCTACTAAGGGTGCAGAAATCACGCTTTACATCCAGGCACTCGATACAGTTGATGGTGTTGTATCTAAGTACAGCAAGAAGACTGGAATCGCTACAATCGGTGGCGAAGAAGTTGCTAAGCATGCTAAAGCTACTGAAACTCCTAAGGTAACTAAGAGCATAGAAGTATCTTGGTACGTAGATCCTTATGGATTCTATTTAGCTCAGAAGGAAGATGAAGTAGCAGATGGCGAATATGGTTTCGTACTCTCTACAGACATCAGCTACACGACTAAGTGGACTAGAGTAAACGGTGAGCCTGTAGCAAAGAATGTATTCGATAAGGGTACTGCTACTATCGTTAAGTTTGATGGTACGGTAGAAACTATCGACCTTCTCGACGACGATGCAGCTGATTTAGAAGACCAGCTCGTTAAGTTCAGCCTGAACGAAAAGAAGGGTCTCTACGCAGTTAAGTCTGTTGATGATGCATCAGACACATCTGATATTGAATACGCTGCAGCTCCTACTGACATCGAAAAGGACAGAAAAACTGTAGGTAAATTGTATGCAAACAAGAAGACATTATATATCGTAGCTGACTACGAAGAAAATCCTGAATATGATGCTGATGATGCAGAAGATCCAAGCTATGACATACCTGAAATGATCAAGGCTGGCACAGTTACTACATTCACAGGATATCAGGATGTAGAAGATATGGCAGCAGTAAAAGGCTATGTAGTAGATGTTGCTTCTAAGACCGTATTTGACGGTGTAGCAGATGTTGTTTATGTATCTGCTCACGAAGATGCAGCAGCAGTTTCTGAATATGTACTTGCTTTAGCAGTTGGCGATGAAACAGCGGAAGGCATATCATACGATGTAGCTATCGATGGTGAGCTTGGTAATCTCACTTCTAAGGCAGTACTTGAAGCTGGTACTCTGTATAAATCAATCAAGGGTACAGAAACTGAGTCTGTAAAAGCAGATTACGTAGGTGTTGAAGTTAAGAACAATGCCGGCTTCCTCACAATCGGTGATGCTAAGGTTGATGCAGCTGATGAAACTCCTGTATATATCGTAGATGGTAGAGATGCAGAAGAAGTTACAGCAAGCGCTAAGACTGTTGTTGACCTCGAAAATGCTGACGCTCTCGAAAATGCTACTGTATGGGTTGTAAAGAATGCTAAGGATGAAGTATCTAAGATTTACATCTACATCCCTGAAGCTAAAGAAGAAGCATAGAATATAATTAGATAAGATTATGATCTTGGTATGAGATATTCTAGTGTGAGTAATTGCAGTAGATATCAAAGATAAAAAGACATAGAATTTCGGCAGGCTCTTTGCTTAGGCAAAGAGCCTGTTTTTTCGATTTTTATAGAAACTCTTTTTTTTATTCTTTTGATTGCTTATTTAATTGTCCTTTTGATTGTCTCTTTACACCTAAGGTTTTTGATGCCTGTATTATTGATGATTCCCTCCAGATCGTCTTAGGAATAATTGTATTGTAAAGAATAGCATTGTAAAGAATAGCGTTTTACTTACATTCTAAATTATCATGCTGGTTTGAGAGATTAGAGCTCATTTGGCAATCGTATGATAGTTCTATAATTTTGTTTGATACTATCAAAAAGAATTTGACGAAGTTATAACTATCATATAAAATGAAAATTAATTAGAAGGATAATAGAATAATGGGGGACATAAAGGTGAAAAAAGACTTGGTAAAAATAATTGCAAGAATGCTTACTTTAGTTATATTTTGTTATAGTATCAATATAAGTGCAGGCATGATATCAGTTACTGCCGCTGTTGACAGTCAGAATGTTTCATGCGGAGACTCTCAAGACTCTATGAGGGAGGATGATTCCGAAGAATATGTGACAAAAGAGGGCGCGTCTGAAGAAGATATTTTTGCAGATGCTGAGATTTTATCGATTGATGCTGAGAAAAATGGCAAGGAATATGATGGATATATCTTCCAGGCCGCTGAGGGGTGTGAAAATCAAGTGGACAAGATTGTAGAAGATATAATCGATGAAGCAAGTGACTGGAATCTTTCTGGAGATGGGGCTGATGAGAATCTTGGCGTGACAGGAGCTGAAAGTGGAGCTTGCATAGATATCGTAGAAAATTCGGAAGGTCTTTATACGGCGGAAAGCATAGAAGATATTGAGAAAAATATTCCTGAGGAATATATTGAATATATCGAGCCGGATTATTATGCTTATCTTGATTATAGTGTTTCGGCACCAAATGACAGTTATTATAATTATAACAACTATCAGTATAATCTGAGTGTGATGAATGTAGATGATGTGTGGGCACTTGGAATCGAGGGACAGGATCTTGATGACAGTGTCGATATGGATTATGATGGAAATTCGTCAAATGACAAGCAAGTGATAGCGATCTTGGATTCGGGCCTGTATATGGAGCATAGCGATATTGATTATACTAGAGTAGTAAGCCCAGTGAATTTGTATCCTGATTCGACAGATGATTCTGATGAGATAGGACATGGGACTTTTATCGCAGGGATGTTGATAGCTAAGAAAAATAATCAGCAGGGAATCGCGGGCATAGGTCAGGATTTCAATATTCAGCCTGTAAAGGTCTTTTCGAGCACCGGTAAGACAAAGACAAGCGTTCTTACGTCTGGACTTAATTATGTTATGCAGGAAAAGCTTGATTTTATCAGAACTAAGGGAGAGTCGGGTCTGAATATCAGTGTAGTAAATATGAGCTTTGGCACAGATTCTTATGTTGCGACTCTTAAGAATGCCATTACAAGTGCTGCAGCAGCAGGCATTTTGCTTGTTGCATCTGCGGGAAATGAAGGAAATACTACGGCGCAATATCCTGCACAATTCTGCATCGGGGTAGGTTCGACGACAAAAAGCAGCGAGGTTTCATCCTTCTCTGAAATCATATCTTCGGATAATGGCACTGGTTACGAAAACAAGGTGTGGGTGACTGCACCTGGTTCATCTATAACGAGCACTGGATATACAAGTTCTACGGGATATAGTACCGGCAGCGGCACAAGCTTTTCTGCACCTGAAGTGGCAGCTCTTGGAGCTATTTGCAAAAGCATAGACAACGATATTACTCAAAGTGAATTCAAGGCTTTACTTAAGGAAACTGCCGTCAGCATGACAAGCACATATGGCACTACTGAAGACGGACAGGATATGGGCTTTGGATGGGGAATAGTTGATTTTGAAGCAGCAGTAAAGAGTCTCCTTGGGGAAATGGAAGGAACGGTTATTGCGACTATCCAAACAAAATATTTGAATGGTGATGCGTCGAGCAAAGCTTCAAGTGCTATATATACAGTATCATCGGACAGCTTGGGAACAGACATAAAAGATACTCTTGTACTTCCAAATGCTGATGGAAGTTACACATTAAATAAAGGACAGAGATATATCTATTCTGTAACAGAGCCTCTTTGTGAAACGGTTGAAGGTACACTTGCGGCAGTGAATTCCCGTTCTATTCTTTGTGAGATCGAAAAAGCTGCATCGTATGGTGACATAGATGCAGATGGAGCGATTACTGCAGCAGATGCCAGTATGATGATGCTGTATACTGTCTGTGGAGATTCTCTTTGCCTAAGCAAGCCGAAGGTAGATGCCATAGATGTGGATGGAGACGGAATCGCCAGCACGACAGATGTGATATGTTTATTGGATTATATGACTGGAAGGATAAGCATATTGCCAGCAGTGAAGAATAGATAGCTTTGTCAAATCGCAAAGAATGGATAGCTTTGTCAAATCGCAAAGAATGGATAACTTTGTCAAACCGCAAAGAATAGATAGCTTTGTCAAACCGCAAAGAATGGGTAGCTTTGCCAAACCGCAAAGAATGGATAACTTTGTCAAATCGCAAAGAAAGGATAACTTTGTCAAATCGTGAAAATGGGCAGCTTTGTATCCATAAAGAAAAGGCAGGATTAATAGCGCCTTCCCTATGAATCATGCATACGTATACAGCGGCATGGTTCGAATGGGAAGGCATTTTGTACAAAAAATTGAAAACCTGCATATTCAAATCTGTCAAATTGTGTGTTATGATAATAGCCAGGCTGCGCATCATCACAGGCTTTGAATCATCACAGACTTCGCATCATCACAGACTTCGCATCATCACAGGCTTTGAATCATCACAAGGTGCGTCAGTAAAGCTGGGCTATTTTTTGGGGCGCTTTGCAGTGTGCTGAGTCAAGGGAGTGGAGCACCAGTGCTGTCCCAGTGCTGTGTAAAGTCTAGAGTGAAAATGTGCATCTAAGGCGGAATGTTATGAAAAGAAAAGAGTTGGCACTTGAAGTGATATCAAGGCTGAAAAAAGAATATCCTGATTCTGACTGTACTCTCGACTATGATGTCGCTTGGAAACTTCTTATAAGTGTCAGACTGGCTGCGCAGTGTACTGATGAGAGAGTGAACAGAATAGTACCGCAGTTGTACGAGAAATATCCTAGTATAGAAAGCCTTGCAGAAGCTGATGTGGAGGAAATCGAGAAAATAATCAGACCTTGTGGCCTTGGTAAAAGCAAGGCGAGAGACATAAGTGCATGTATGAAGATGCTTCGCGATGACTACGCATGCTGCGTTCCGAGCGATATGAAAGAGCTGCTGAAGCTTCCTGGTGTGGGACGTAAAAGTGCAAATCTTATAATGGGTGATATTTTTGGAGAACCGGCAATTGTGACAGATACGCATTGCATAAGACTGTCCAACAGAATAGGTCTTGTGAAAAATGAGAAGCAGCCAGCCAAGGTGGAAAAAGAACTGCGGAAGATTATTCCGCCAAAAGAGGGAAATGGGCTGTGTCACAGGTTTGTAGATCACGGAAGAAAAGTATGCACCGCAAGGACGAAGCCGCATTGTGATATATGTATTCTTGAAGATATTTGTGCGAAAAATGGAGTCTGAAAATAGAATCAGAAAATGGGCTCTGAAAGTGGGCTCTGAAAATGGAATCAGAAAATGGGCTCTGAAAGTGAGCTCTGAAAATAGAATCAAAAAATGGGCTCTGAAAGTAGGCTCTGAAAATATATCCCAGAAATGGAATCTTAAATGGAGGATGGAAATGGAGAATAATAAAAATACATCATTTGTCGGAGTGATTTTACTGTTTCTCGCGGCATTGATATGGGGTGTCGCTTTTGTGGCGCAAAGTGTTGGGGCCGAATATATGGGGCCTTTTACTTTTAATATGTCAAGATCTGTACTTGCGGGATTATTCCTTATACCATTGACATTTATATTTGGAGAAAAGCCAGAAAAATTTTCTGCAGAGTCTTCTGCAGAGTCTTCTGCAGAGTCTTCTGCAAAATCTTCCGCAAAATATTCTGCAAAATCTTCTATGAATCCTTCTGATAATATGAAAGCTGACGGTTCAAAGAGGACACTTATTCTCGGAGGAATATTTTGTGGGATCGCACTTTTTGTGGCTGGCAATCTTCAGCAGCTCGGAATGAGCTACACGACTGTGGGAAAAGGTGGATTTATCACGACGATGTATATTATTCTAGTGCCTATCGCTTCAATATTTCTTCATAAAAAAGCTGGAGTTAAGGTTTGGATCAGTGTCCTTATTGCTATTGTAGGCCTGTATCTCTTGTGCATCACAGATGAATTTGGAATAGAAAAAGGAGATGTATTTGTATTCTTATCAGCAATAGCATATACGTGTCATATACTTGTGATAGATTATTTTTCACCTAAAGTTGATGGCATAAAAATGTCATGTATACAGTTCTGGGTGATGTCGGCATTGTCAGCGGTCTGTATGTTAATATTTGAAAATCCAAGCTGGGATGCAATCTTATCGGCATGGCTTCCTATCTGCTATGCGGGAATCGGATCAAGCGGTCTCGGATATACGTTCCAGATACTTGGACAAAAGAAGGTTGAGTCTACAGTTGCATCGCTTGTGATGAGTCTCGAATCAGTAGTGTCAGTAATTGCAGGATGGATTATCCTCGGCGAGGCTATGTCTTCAAGAGAGATAGGCGGATGTGTTCTTGTTTTTGCAGCAGTGATACTCGCACAGATTCCAGGGAAAAAGGGAAAATAAGTCTACATAAGAAATCTAAACCTGCTTCAGAAAAAGATTGAGACATCAATTTTCTGGGGCAGGTTTTTAAATAGAATTAGCAAAACAGACTTTGTGATCGTGCCAACGAAGCAGATTTTTAGATTGAATTGGCAAAGCAGACTTTCAGATGGGGCTAACGAAGCAGATTTTTAGATTGAATTAGCAAAGTAAACTTTGTGATCGGGTTAACAAAGCAGGCTTTACAGATTGAATTTCAGGGGAACAATTTTGAAAAACAATTTTAAAAAGTGTGTCAGAAGGTCAAATTTTTATGAAAATACTTTATAAAGTTTAATTTTCATATTGACTTGTGTGAAATATGGTTTTATAATTGAAATCAATCACGGGGAAACATGGAGATAAATCGACAGACGATTATCGGTCGTGAAGGTGTCTTGTCCGTAATACATAGAATGTATATGGGTGAGATTATTTTTTCAAGGCGTCACTTTAACACATAAAAGCATAGGTGTACAAAAGCGCACGCGAGTGTATAAATATGTGCGAGAGTGAAAACGCGTGCAAACATGTGCAAGGACGAAGCGTGTGCAAGTGTGCAAGTGCGAAAATGAGTGCAAACATGTGCAAGTGCGAAAATGAGTGCAAACATGTGCAAGGACGAAGCGTGTGCAAGTGTGCAAGTGCGAAAGCTTGTGCAGCCGTGTGCAAGCATGTAAAAGTATGGACGTGTATAGTTGAAAACAGCGACATCCATGGGAGAAATCCCTTAGTGGTCAAAATCCAATAATTCTTATATATTTTTGAGATTATGTCAGGAGACCTTCTGGTGCACCGACAATCGATGAAAGGGTATTATTATGAAGAAGATTACAAAGATTACATCCATTATTATGCTGATAGCTATGCTTATGCTGTCAATGGCAGGCTGCGGCGGCACTGCCGAAAACGGTTCCACAGATGCAGAGGCTTCTGCTGACGCTTATCACATCGGTATTCTCCAGCTTCTTGAGCATCCAGCACTTGACAAAGCGACTGAAGGCTTCAAGGCTGCTCTTATAGATAAGCTAGGCGAAGATAATGTAGTATTTGATGAACAGAATGCACAGGGTGAACAGGCAAATTGTGCAACTATTGCAAACGATTTCGTATCTTCAGGCGTTGATCTTATCCTTGCAAATGCTACAGCAGCATTGCAGAGCGCAAGTGCAGCTACTGCTGACATTCCTATCGTAGGCACAAGTATCACTGATTATGCAAGTGCACTTGATATTGATGACTGGACAGGAACATCTGGCTCAAATATCACAGGCACATCTGACCTCGCTCCTCTCGATCAGCAGGTAGAAATGATCTCAGAGCTCGTTCCAGACGTAACAACTGTTGGTATCCTTTACTGTTCAGCAGAAGCAAATTCAGTATATCAGGTTAAAGAAGTAGAAAAGTACCTCGATGAAAAGGGCATTGCTTATAAAGAATATTCAGCAGCTGATTCAAATGAAGTACAGTCTGTAACTACTAAGGCTGCTTCAGAATGTGACTGCTTATACATTCCTACAGACAATACTATGGCTAACTGCACTGAAACTATCAATAATGTAGCATTACCAGCAGGCGTTCCTATTATATGCGGTGAAGAAGGCATCTGTAAGGGCTGCGGCGTAGCTACATTATCTATCGACTACTATGATATCGGTTATGCAGCAGGCGAAATGGCTTATGAAATTCTCGTAAATGATGCTGATCCAGGCGAAATGGAAATCCAGACTGCAGAAAGCGTTGTTAAAGAATATAACGAAGAAAACTGCACAAAGCTCGGAATTACAGTTCCAGATGGCTACTCAGCAATCGATATGTCTGAAGAGTAATCAAATCGCAAGGATTACACAACGATCATCATGAGGCATGATTGAGAATTGTCATGCTTGTGAAAGCTTTATGACAACTGACATATATAATATAGTTTAAAATATAATATAGTTTTAAATTAAACGGGCTGGAAATTAGAAGCGTCTGATTTTCAGCCCGTAAATGTGACTGGTGCCGCAGCATGTCGGAGTCGAGTTGTCGGCAGTGAGCCACAAGAAACATTTATGTAATAGTTTTTTTCGCTAATTATGTGGAATAATAAAAGTTAATAATGTATAATCGTATACAAGCAGCGGTATACAAGAAGAAAATACTGTAAAATCTTCTTCATATGCGGCTTGCTTATGTTGTTTTTGAAAAGCTGTTTTCATATAAGAATCATCCCGCAACACTTTTCTGCGGTGCGGGATAGAATTTTGCAAGCAGGAGGAATTATCATGGGACTCAGTATTACAGCCTTGCTTAGCGCTATTCCTGGATCGATAGCCCAAGGGCTGATTTGGGGCGTAATGGCGATAGGCGTTTTTATCACTTTTAAACTGCTCAATTTCGCCGATCTTACGGTAGATGGAACATTGGCACTTGGCGGTGCAGTGGCAGTTATGCTTATTATAAATGGATATCCACCAGTAGTTGTGCTTATTGTGTCATTTATCGCTGGTATGGCTGCTGGTCTGATCACAGGTTTGCTTCATACCGTATTTGGTATCCCAGATATTTTGGCTGGGATTTTGACACAGATTTCACTTTATTCGATTAATCTTCATGTCATGGGCAAGTCGAATCAAGCCGTAAGTGTTGACAAGTACACTCTGATCGTCTCATTGAGAAATATTCCAAATGCTATTTTGGTTGGTGCAATATTTGTAGCTGCTATAGTAGCGGTTTTATATTGGTATTTCGGTACAGAGCAGGGATTTACCATCCGTGCTACAGGATCAAATGAAAATATGTCGCGTGCCCAGGGTATCAGCACTTCAAGTGCAAAGGTTCTTGGTCTTACGCTCAGCAATGGTCTAGTTGGTCTATCAGGCGCTCTATATGCACAATATCAGGGCAATGCCGATGTAAATATGGGCAGAGGTGCTATTGTCATTGGCCTGGCAGCGGTTATTATTGGAGAAGTCATAGGAAATGCACTTCTTGGGAAATATATGAATTTTGCGCTCAGAATGATCTTTGTGGCAGTTGGAGCAATTTTATATTATTTTGTTCTTACATTCGTACTCTGGCTTGGTCTTGACTCGCAGGATCTGAAGCTCTTCTCTGCAATCGTAGTTGCATGCTTCCTTGCTATTCCTTATCTCAAGGGAAAGTATGGCGGAAGAAGAATAAAGAAAGGGGCAAAGTAAATGTTAGAGATTAAAGATATCAAAAAGACCTTCAACAGAGGCACTGTGAATGAAAAAATTGCTCTAAAAGGAGTTTCTCTTACTCTCGAGGATGGAGATTTTGTAACTGTTATCGGAGGCAATGGTGCGGGAAAGTCTACGATGCTGAACGCAGTAGCTGGCGTGTGGCCAGTTGATTCAGGCGATATACTTATTGATGGAAAGAATGTCATATCTCTTCCTGAGCACAAGCGTGCAAAGTATCTTGGAAGAGTATTTCAGGATCCGATGAATGGTACAGCTGCAGACATGACTATTGCTGAAAATCTTGCAATTGCATATAGACGTGGAAAGAGGCGTGGCCTTAGATGGGGCGTCACTCGCAAGGAAAAAGAAGAATTCCACGAACTTCTCAAGGAGCTTGACCTTGGACTGGAAAATCGTATGTCGTCAAAGGTAGGTCTTCTTTCAGGTGGACAGCGTCAAGCGCTCACCCTCTTGATGGCGACTCTTACAGAGCCAAAGCTTCTTCTTCTCGACGAGCATACTGCAGCGCTTGATCCGAAGACTGCTGCAAAGGTTCTTGCGCTCTCGGACAAGATTATTGCTGAGCATAAGCTTACTGCCATGATGGTCACACACAATATGAATGATGCCATCGCACATGGCAATCGTCTTATCATGATGAACGAAGGAAATATCATTCTCGACATCAAGGGCCAGCAAAAGAAAGAACTCACCGTAGAGTATCTGCTGAAAAAATTTGAAGAAGTAAGCGGAGAAAAATTTGCAAATGACAAGACTTTACTGTCATAGCGAAGGGTCTGTTGTCATGGCGAAGGGTCTGTTGTCATGGCGAAGTGGCTATTGTCATAGCGAAGGGGCTGTTGTCATGGCGAATGGGCTATTGTCATAGCGAAGGGGCTGTTGTCATGGCGAAGGATTTTTGTCATGGCGAAGTGGCTATTGTCATAGCGAAGGGTCTGTTGTCATGGCGAAGCGGCTATTGTCATGGCGAATGGGCTATTGTCATAGCGAAGGACCTATTGACATAGCGAAAGCAAAAAATAGATACAGATTGAATCAGTGTTAAGAGGCTACTGCATGACGTTCAAAAGACGTTAGTGCACAGCCTCTTGTGGTTTCATTTGCGGTTTCATTTGTGGTTTCATTTGTGGTTTCATTTGTGGTTTCATCTGAGCTCTCCTTTATGGTCTCTTTTATGGGTTTGATAGATTATGATTTTCGACAGAGTACATGCTTTGACAAGGCATGCTTTGATAATTTTGAAGCTCTTTTCTCGCTTTTTGTTTAAAATAATCCGACACAAAAACATTTTTGCATACAATTCGGCATAATGCCGCAAGTTGTATGCAAAATTATGCCACAAAGGAAAAAATGTGCAATGATTGACAAAACGCGAAAAAAATTTAGCGGAAATGAAAAAAAGGGGTGTTATTGGAAAGAAAATTCTGTTATTCTAATAATCAAATAAAAATAGAAGTCATTATTTAATACAACGCTAGATATTTCATGCCTCTATAGGCAGCGTGATATATTTACGATTTTCGGTTGTGAGTTATGATTACCCGCCGAAATCAAACTTAAGAATTGTACTGTTGCTAAAGCTACGAAATGTATAAGACATGCCCACAGTATCAGTGCCACGGCAGCAATTCCACGGCAGCAATTCTACAGTAGCAATGCCCACGACAGCGATGCCTACAGCAGCGATGCCACGGCTGCAACGCCCACGGCAGCAATTCTACAGTAGCAATGCCACGGCAGCAATGCCTACGGCAGCGATGCCACGGCAGTAATGCCTACAGTATTATAGGAGATGTGGGCAAGGGTTTTAGTGCGGGGCAGTGGTTCCATTAGCGCAGTTGCTCTAAAATATCATTCGCAATGCTGTAGTATGGAATAGGCGAAGCTTTTATTCAAGTTTCAGGTGAGGCGTTGTATCAAAAGATTGGACATGACTTTGTATAAAAAAGAATCGGTGCAGCGCAATATAGCTTTGTACTGTGCAGGGGCTTTAACTGTTTACAAACAGGAGATAAAAGGAGGTTAATATGGCTATTACTAATGAATATCTGAACAGAGTTTATACGGATCTTGCAAAGAAAGATTCAGATCAACCAGAATTTTTGCAGGCTGTATATGAAGTGCTAGAGTCAATCCAGCCTTTGATTGAGAAGAATCCTAAATATGAGGAAGATGGCATCATAGAGAGAATCGTAGAACCTAAGAGAGTTATCCAATTTAAGGTTGTATGGAGTGACGATGAGGGTCATGTAAGGGTAAATCGCGGTTACAGAGTTCAATATAGCTCTGCAATAGGCCCGTATAAGGGAGGTCTTCGCTTTCATCCAAGTGTAAATACTTCTATTTTGAAATTCCTTGGCTTCGAACAGGTATTTAAAAATGCGCTTACAGGTCTTCCACTCGGTGGCGGAAAGGGTGGTTCTGACTTCGATCCTAAGGGCAAGTCAGATAAGGAAATCATGCGTTTTTGTAAGGCATTCATGACAGAGCTTTCTAAGTATATCGGCTCTGATACAGATGTTCCAGCAGGTGATATCGGTGTAGGTACGAGAGAAATTGCTTATCTGTTTGGTCAGTACAGAAGGTTGAAGAATGAATTTACGGGTGTCATGACAGGCAAAGGGCTCGATTGGGGCGGATCCCTTGCACGTACAGAAGCTACTGGCTTTGGCCTTTGCTATTTTACAGATGAAATGCTCAAGGATGCAGGCAAATCGTTTGAGGGCAAGAGAGTTGTCGTTTCAGGAAGCGGCAATGTAGCCATTTATGCAAATCAAAAGGCAACTGAGCTCGGAGGCAAGGTAGTTGCAATGTCTGATTCAAATGGATATATCGTAGATGAAAACGGAATTGACTTCAATATTATTAAGGACATAAAAGAGGTCAAGAGAGCAAGAATAAAGACATATCTCGATTATGTTCCTTCGGCTTCATATCATGAAGGAAGCAAGGGTATCTGGACAGTTCCTTGCGACATAGCACTTCCATGTGCAACACAAAATGAACTTGATAAGGAGAGTGCAGAAATACTTATTAAGAATGGAGTAATAGCAGTTGCAGAGGGGGCAAATATGCCGTCGACACCTGAAGCTGTAGAGCTTTTCCGCAGCAATGGAATCTTATTTGGACCTGCAAAGGCTGCAAATGCAGGAGGTGTAGCTACTTCGGGTCTTGAAATGTCACAAAATAGCATGCGACTCTCATGGACATTCGAGGAAACTGATGAGACACTTCACAAGATTATGAGGGAAATTTACAAGAAGTGCAGTGAAGCTGCCGAAGAAGTAGGATGCCCAGGCGACTTTGTGATAGGTGCAAATGTTGCAGGCTTCAAGAAGGTTGCGGATGCTATGCTCGCACAGGGCTATTAATAATCGATTGCATTCTATGCGACGCTTATACGACGTTTGTGCGGTGCGACGTTCATGCCATGCGGTGCGACGTTTATGTGGTGCAACGTTCATGCGACGCGATGTTCATGCCATGTGGTGCAACGTTCATGCGACGCAATGTTCATGCCATGTGGTGCGACGTTCATGCGACGCAATGTTCATGCCATGTGGTGCGACGTTCATGTGGTGCGATGTTCATACCATGTGGTGCGACGTTCATGCGGTACGATGTTTATGCGGTGCGATGTTTATATGACGTTTATGCGACATTTATGCGATGTACTAATCGCATAGAGCATTATTGCGTCAAAAATCGAGGGTAAATACAAATGACTGGTCTAAGGGTGCGTACCAGTGAGGGTACGTGTCAATGGATCAGTCTTCTCTTTTTATAGGAGACCTTAATTTCCATAAGTACGGAGTTCTATAAGTTGAACTGGTTCACACGTATAAGCGCAGCAGAGCGCAAACAAGATAGCAAACAAGATCGCAAGAACAGCTGCTTATGTGTCTATAAAAGCTGCCTATATGTCTATTAGGGAAGAAAATATCTGGCGGAGAAAAAATCTTTCGATGCGTTATACTTGTCACAGAAATGAAACAAAGAAAAAAGTAAAAAAGCAGTTGACAGCGGTTAAAATCGGTGTTATTATAGACAAGCACTCAGGGGTTCGGAACAAAACGAAACTGCTGAATGCAAGCAATTTCAAGGTGTTTGAAGCATGGATGACAAATTTGTTTTGCTGAAAGTACTTTGAAAAAAATAAAAAAAGATATTGACAACACTCTTGTGGTGTGTTAATATATAAAGGCTTTCGGGTCTTGAGACTTGAAAGTGCGAACATTGAAAACTACATAGTACAGAATTTTGTAAATGTACAAAACAACTATTCAATTACTAGTCAAAATTTTTAGTCAAGTAGTGAATGGGAAACCAGTACAATTCTCAAATTTAAAACAATAATTTCGTGATATTTCATCGGGCATATCCGATGAGGAAGCGAAGCAAAAGAGCGCAAAGCGTTCTTAAGTCAGAATCAAGATATGAAGAGCCCTCGGGCTTTTGATATACCATTTTTATTAAGAGTTTGATCCTGGCTCAGGATGAACGCTGGCGGCGTGCCTAACACATGCAAGTCGAGCGAGAAGCCTATGAAGGATCCTTCGGGTGACGGATTGGGTGGAAAGCGGCGGACGGGTGAGTAACGCGTAGGTAACCTGCCCCATACAGGGGGATAGCCACTGGAAACGGTGATTAATACCCCATAATACTCTTCAGTCACATGTCTGAAGGGTCAAAGATTTATCGGTATGGGATGGACCTGCGTCTGATTAGCTAGTTGGTGGGGTAAAGGCCTACCAAGGCGACGATCAGTAGCCGACCTGAGAGGGTGATCGGCCACATTGGAACTGAGACACGGTCCAAACTCCTACGGGAGGCAGCAGTGGGGAATATTGCACAATGGGCGCAAGCCTGATGCAGCGACGCCGCGTGAGCGAAGAAGTATTTCGGTATGTAAAGCTCTATCAGCAGGGAAGATAATGACGGTACCTGACTAAGAAGCCCCGGCTAACTACGTGCCAGCAGCCGCGGTAATACGTAGGGGGCAAGCGTTGTCCGGAATTACTGGGCGTAAAGGGCGCGTAGGCGGCATATTAAGTTAGGTGTGAAATTCCCGGGCTTAACCCGGGCGTTGCACTTAAAACTGATAAGCTTGAGTGCAGGAGAGGAAAGTGGAATTCCTAGTGTAGCGGTGAAATGCGTAGATATTAGGAGGAACACCAGTGGCGAAGGCGACTTTCTGGACTGTAACTGACGCTGAGGTACGAAAGCGTGGGGAGCAAACAGGATTAGATACCCTGGTAGTCCACGCCGTAAACGATGAGCACTAGGTGTCGGGGCCGCAAGGTTTCGGTGCCGCAGTTAACGCATTAAGTGCTCCGCCTGGGGAGTACGTACGCAAGTATGAAACTCAAAGGAATTGACGGGGACCCGCACAAGCAGCGGAGCATGTGGTTTAATTCGAAGCAACGCGAAGAACCTTACCAGGACTTGACATCCCTCTGACATATCCTTAACCGGATACTCCTTCGGGCAGAGGTGACAGGTGGTGCATGGTTGTCGTCAGCTCGTGTCGTGAGATGTTGGGTTA
>CAVJDC010000002.1:26537-40221 GCA_963648085.1 Anaerovoracaceae bacterium | reverse complement strand
GTCCTAATATCGTTCATACGAGGGACCAGCTTCTTGAGGATATCTGGGGATATGATTTTGATGGCGAGACGAGAACGGTGGATGTTCATGTGAGGACATTGAGGCAGAAACTGGGAAAATATGGAGAATGCATCGAGACTGTCCGCGGCGTAGGATATCGCATGAACTAAGGGAGAGTCTTGGCACGAGCTCGGGCGCAGGATTTATCGCAGTACTCAGGCACGAGGTGATGATTAGGCACACGATGGCGGAGAAGAGGGCATGGTGTTTATATGAGAGAGAAAATTCAAAAAAGCATGATTATCATAGTTACGACAACGTTGCTAGTGGCTTATGCCATCACAACGTTTATTGTTTATAAGCATACGATGACGATCATGGAAGAGCATTTGAGGCAGGAGGCTGGTTATATCAGCATTGCAATTGGGCTGTCTGGGGAAGAATATGTGCAAAATCTGGATGATGTAGAAAAAAATACTCGAGTCACTCTTATCAGGTCAGACGGCAGTGTCATCTATGACTCATCGGATCCAAATGGGAAAAGTCTGGAAAATCACAAGAATCGTCCTGAGGTGAAAGCAGCATTGGAATCGGGCACTGGCAAGGATGTGAGAGAGTCAAATACTATGGGTAAGGACATGTTTTATTATGCCATGAAACTGCCGGACGGAAAAATCCTCCGAGTGTCTAAGACTGTAGATAATGTTCGGAGCACGGCACTTACGGTGCTTCCACCGATGGGAATCATTGCGGTACTTATGCTGATCTGTGCATTGCTTCTGTCAGGTTATCAGGTCAAGAAATTGATTCGGCCTATCAATGAGCTTGATCTAAATGAACCATTAAAGAATCCTGACGTATACAAGGAGCTCACCCCTCTGCTTGAGAGGATAGACAAACAGAACAAAGAAAAAGATGCGATGGCTGAGATTCGAAAGGAATTCTCGGCAAATGTATCGCACGAGCTAAAAACTCCGCTCACATCCATTTCCGGATATGCAGAGATTATGAAAAATGGGCTTGTGAAGCCTGAGGATCTGCAAAGATTTAGCGAGGTCATATATAAGGAAGCTTCTCGTCTTATCACATTGGTTGAGGATATCATAAAACTGTCAAGGCTTGATGAGGACAAGGTGGAGCTTAATCGCGAAGATGTGGACCTTTACAGTCTCGCTATGGAGATTTGTTCCAGACTTCAGCCGCAGTTAAGCAGACGCAATGTGCACATGACCGTGACAGGTGAGCCTGTGGCAGTGCATGGAGTCCGCCAAGTGCTTGATGAGATGTTCTATAATATTTGTGAAAATGCAGTGAAATACAACCGTGAAGGCGGGAAAGTCGATGTCTGGGTAGGTGACACTCTTCAGGGAAAGAAAATAATAGTAACTGACACGGGAATTGGAATTCCAAAAGAAGACCAGGAGCGTATCTTTGAGCGCTTTTACCGAGTAGATAAAAGCCATTCTAAGGAAACAGGCGGAACAGGCCTGGGGCTTTCTATCGTAAAGCATGGGGCAATCCTGCACGATGCTCAGATTCATGTAAAGAGCGAGGAAGGGCAAGGAACGCGTATGGAGATTGTATTTGGCAATCTGTAAGGCCTCAGCAGCGACGTCAGTTACAGAGTCGGATTCGGGGCCAGCACCAGAAATTGATTCAGAGCAATCGCTAGAAACAGATTCAGAGCTTGTTTCTGAGCAGTATTCAGAGCCGCTTTCAACGTTGGAGTCATCAGCATCGGATTCGAAATCTGAACAAGAATTGTCGATTATGAAGGAAACGCAAATCTATTGACTCATATCTAACAGCGTGCTACAATCTTACATAGAAAAGGGAGTTACATATTGTAAAACTTTAAAAACTACATCTATAAGTAAGAATGTATACAAAATATAACGTAACTCAAGTTATCTCACAATTCTATAGGCGGCGGATTTTGTTTATAAGGAGAGACAGCCGCACATCTCTGAAGCAACTGTTAATACACATGATAAATTGAAATATATGATGATTTGAGATGCACTGATTTGAAATGTTGTATTCTAGGCTCATATGAAAGTTTGAATTGATAGAGGGAAATTTATAGGACACAGATTTGGCAGCTCCGAATTTAGTTGTCATAGATTTAACCGACATAGATTTAGTTGGTATAGTCGATATGGATGTTGGCTAGATCCATTTAATAAAAAATTAAATATGTTATTGAATACCGACAATAAAAACTCGGCTCGCAGATATGAAGTATGGTTCATACGCGGTATATTAACTTTAAAGCGTAGCAGAGCACTGACAAGCTCGTTTGATCAGTGCGGCGCTGCGTTATATCCTGTACTGAAGTCGGAAGATACTGTCTTATGATGAGATTTTTAGCTGCTGTCTTTTATGTTCGGTTTTTAATAAGCTGTTGGGATCATGCATAAAGCATGACTTCAAGGCAGCAGGATGAATTAAAAAATGAAGCACAAGTTATGATGAAGCTTGTAGCCTGTATATCGAGTCTTGAGTTGTGTGGTTGGATGAAACTGACTGTGTTACTGGCATCAACAATAATGTTGATGTAATTTTAAACTATTAAAGATAAAAGATGGAAGGAGGATTTTAGATGAAATTGGTACGAAAACGAGTCATTCCCGTGATTTTATCGGGATTGATGGTGCTTACTATGTTTGTAAGCACGCCACTTGCGGCTTCCGCGGATACGGCGACTGAGATTTCCAGTCTGCTTGTAAGCGGAGCTACAAACGTTTATGAGATTACATCCCCCAGGAATCTATCATATGGATAGTACTCTTACAGGAACTGTAAAGGTAAAGCTTGGGTCTGCTGCAGACAGAGATGTAACTATAGCAGGCAATGGTACAGGTACGGCAAATACTACCGTAACTATCGAATGTGATGAAGATACGGATTTAACTATCCAGAATCTTTACATCAAGAATAATACAACATCTGCTACTGATCCTACACATGGTGGATATGTAGCACCGGGCGCAAGTCTTATCCGTTTCAGTGGCGAAGGCAATGAGCTTAATATAGAGGGTACGTGTCTGCTTGAGTCAAATAGCTATGTACAAAATGCAGGTATCGCAGTAAATAACTATACAACAGCTCAGAAGACAACTGACAGTACGCTGCAAGATACAGACCTTGTTATCGGCGGCAGCGGCACTCTTTATATGTACAAGTATACGCGAGGCTGTGGGATAGGTGCAGATGCAGGCAATGCAAATGGTGATATAACTATAAACAGCACAGGCAATATCTTTATCAAGGGTTCAAAGACCGGCTCTATAATAGGTAATGATACATGCGGTGATGCTGACAAAGAAGCTGTCATGGGTGCAATCGTGATAAACAGCGGCAATATTTCACTGGCTACTATGTCGCAGGGCGCAGCTATAGGCGGAAGCAGAATGTCAAAGGGTAACAATGTTGCTATAAATGGTGGAAGTGTATTCATTTTATCTGACTTTACTGGTTCAGCAGTAGGTGCTGGTGCACAGCTTAATGGAACAGCAGCAAACAACGGAACACTTTCTATCGGAACAGCGGCATCTGTAAAGGCAGTTCGTACTGCGAATTCTTTAAGCTCAAATGGTGGTACTGCACAGTCTGTAAATGATACCCTTATAAAGGATGCTATTGCTAATAATGGAGCAGAATTACGTCAGTGTGCTATTCCTGTAAGTGGTAATACAGTAACTATCACAGAAGGTAACAATACTATTTATAGCGGAGCTAATCCTGCAGTGTATACATTCTCTGAAAGTACAACAACAATGGCAAACTGGAGCACAACACCTACATATGGAACTGTATATGTTTATCTGACGCCATCGTCTCATAATTTAAAGATTAATGGATCGACTTATCAGATAGAGTGGAATGGAACCGCTTTTGTTGAAGCAGAAGAAGAATAAAATTCGTGATTTCCAGTTAGAATTTAATAATTGACAGCGTAGCTTGAGTATAAATGGAGCTGTCGTGCTTAAATACGGCAGCTCCATTTATTTCACAATTTATCATAAGGAGGCTTAAATGATAAACAGAATTGTGAGGAGACCATTGGCAATATTTATATCGTTAGCGCTGATAATGTCATCATTTTTGCTTGTTCCGACAACGACCTTTGCAGATGCTGTAAATGTTAGTAGCTATGAAGAGTTATTAACTGCAGCTTCTAATGCAAAGGAATATAAAAGTGATCAGCCTACAACTATTAGAATTACAGAAGATATAAATATTTCATCCGAGTTTCTAATAAATAATAAAAATATATGTGTTGATGGAAATAATCATACTATAACTGCGAGTGTAAAATTAAAATTGCAGTCAAGTAAAGTATGTTTTCATAATTTGAAATACGATACTACACAAGCCAGCGCAATTGAATTGACGGGTAGTAGTCTTGTGGTAGATAATTGCGAACTATCAACAACTAAAAATACAATTCTTAAATGTAAAAGTCCTGTAAATGCAGATAATGAAATTTGTGTCACAGGAAACTCTATTTTAAAATCTAAAAATAAATGTACCTGCATAATAGGTATAGAAAATGATGGGTCAGAATCATATAAAAATATAATATCTATAGAAAGTGGAACGATAGAAAATAAGAATGAAAATAGTGAAGAAAATAAGAATTGTACTATTAAAGAAACTCAGAGTGGCAGCTCTAAATCTATAATAAAGATAAAGCCAAATGCTTTAATAAAATTGATTGGAATTTTAAATCTGAGTAACACAAATCTTTATGTTGAACAGTCTGACAATACAAAATCATTGAGCATTATAAAAGATGGTGAGAAAATTGAAGCCAAAGATGATGGCTCATATGATCTTAATAATGTAAAAGAATCAATAATTTTTAGAATAGAATCTCGTGAGGCAGTAAATAGCGGTAGCGGTAAAACTGCTAATGTAGATTATGCATGGAGCTATGGAGGAACTATAACTGAGTCAAACGGAAGTTTTACTATAACTCCATATAATTCTGATACCGTACATTATGTGATCGATGCAGTATATGTTGATGGTGTAAAACAGGATATTACTGATAATAAATCACCATTTACTGTAGATAATGCCTCAAAGAGTGTATTTGCTTCATTTGCGTATACAGTAAATTTTAACGACCCGGCTGGCGGCTCGCTCTCTGTCAGTCGGGATGGAGAGCCCTTAAAGAGCGGTGATATAGTAAGAGGCGGTGAGGTACTTGAGATAGCAGGAGTACCTGATACGAATTACGCTTTGCAGTCTTTAGAAGTAACAGGTCTGCAGGATGATGGTGATGGCAAATATACTGTAACAGCAGTCAATGGCGATGATACACCATATATAGAAGCGTCATTTGCATTAGCTAAGTTCTCAGTAAAAGCGTCAGCTGTAAGCGGAGGAACGATAAGTGTACCGTCAGGTGTATTTGCGGCAGGAGAAAAGGTAGAAGTATCATTTACTGCTGATGAGGGATATATCCTGAAAAATGCATCATATACGTGCTCAGGTAAAATGTATGACCTCGCTGTTTCAGATGGAAAATCATACATAGTTATGCCGGGTGCTGATGTTACTGTAAATGCAGAGTTTGCGACGGAAGATTCTGAAGATATAGTAAAGATCAGTAAGCCACAGGAGCTTATAACACTTGCTGAGAACGTCAAAGCAGGCAACACATATGAAGGAAAGACTGTCATACTTCAGTCTGATCTCGATATGGCAGGTACAGAGTTCATACCGATAGGATATGACAATGAAGTAAGGGATACTGCATCTCAGATAAAATGTCCATTTAAAGGTACATTTGACGGAAATGGTCATACGGTAAATATAAATATGAATTCACCATATAATGGACATCAGGGTCTCTTCGGATATGTTGAAAACGGAACCGTGAAAAATGTAACTGTTACAGGGCGAGTGAACGCAGGAGGCGATACAAAGGCTAACTGTGTTTCTGCGGGTGTAGTCGCATATATAAGCAACGGAACTGTCCTCAATTGTATCAATGATGCAGATGTGAGCATCGTTAATGGCGGTGGTGTCGTAGGAAATGCGGCAAATTCTTGCATTTCTGACTGCGTAAATAATGGAAGCATTTCCGGTAATGGAGAATGTAATGTTGGCGGGATAGTTTGTTCTGCTGATACTTCAAAATTAATCAGATGTATAAATAACGGTTATGTATGGCAGCAGAATGAAGTTGCAGGCGGTATTGCAGCGATATCTATGTATGGTACTGAGATAACTGAGTGTATCAATAGTGGCACGGTAGTTTCAAATAATAAGATCGCAGGCATAGTTGCAAGGGCGCATGGTGGCGCGACTATAAGCGATTGCTATAACATAGGTACTATACGTCAGAATAACCGTAATGCAGGCGGTCAAGGCGTAGGCGGCATAGTTGCATATGGCGAAAATGGTATTGCAAAACTAAGTAACGTTTATAATGCAGGCATTATAGACGGAGGACATAAGGACACTTATACCGGAGCACTGGTAGGTCAGGCATACAGAGATGGCAGTGTTGAGATCGTAAAATCAACAAAGGCATATTACTTAGGCTCATCATCTGATAAGGCTATAGGCACAGGAACCTTAAAAGGTTCTGCCGACAGTGTAACTGCTGCTCAGCTTAAAACGCTTGCGTCGAACCTCGGCAGCGCATACAAACAGGGCGCACTTTATCCTATACTTGTATGGCAGGATGATACTGCACTCGACCAGTTCAGCGCTGTAGCTGAGTACACTGACAGTTCAGTAAATATCGAAACGTCAGGAACAGTATTCACAGGCTGCCTGGATGAAGATGAAAAATCTGTAGATTTCGATATTAGAAAATACAGCGACGTATCGGGAGCATCTGTACATCTGACAAGTGATTCATTAAAAGCTATGTCTGAATCTGAGGACATAAAGTCATTCTCTATAAAAACAGATGGCGGAACGTTGAGCCTTGACAGTGATGCTATAGATGAACTCGCAGCAGCGGGTACAGATGTTTATATCACTATCCGAAAGGTAACTGAAAGTGATAATGGCAGCATAAAGGCAGCGATAGATGCCGGAAAGACTGTATACGAAGTATCGTTCAAGGATACATCTTCTGATGTATGGACGAGCGGAAAGGGCAGTGCTGTAATAGGCGTGCCGTTTGTACGCAACAGCGATAAGACTGTAGTTGCTGAATCGATAAAGGATACGGGAACGTCAGAGATCGATTCTTCATATGACAGTACAGATCAGATCGTTACATTTGCTGTGAACGGATCGGGATATTTTGCATTATCTGAAAAAGCAAAGTCTGACAGCGGAAAGCCGGGTCAGGATGGAAGCGGAGATATAACTGCGAGCATATGGGATGGAAAGTCTATAGACCTTACGTGGTTCGACAAGGACAAGTACGACAGTGAGAACTCGTATTATATAAAGACTCCTGCACAGCTTGCCGGTCTTGCTGCACTCGTAAATGGTATATACAATAGTGAAATAGATACTATAGCAGGCGACAGCAGTGCTATAGCTGCAAATAAAGTTGATTCAGGAGATAGCAGCGGTCCTAACGGACTCAACAAGAGTACATCCAAGTATTACTATGGTGATTATAACTTTGCAGGAAAGACAGTCTATCTGACTTCGGATATCGATATGAGAGGCGGCAATTATATGCCGATCGGCGGTCAGTATCTTATGAGGAAGAACGATTACGATACAAAGATAGATGCTTCATTCTGTGGTACTCTTGACGGTCAGGGTCACAATGTATATATCAGCTGTGAACGCAGATGTACTACAGGAAATTATGGCGATGGTCAGTCGGTTGGGCTTGTAGGTCGTCTCGGTGTTCATGATAATGACGATGAATCACTAAGACCTGAAGGCGCTAGCGTTAAAAACTTAGCTGTTTATGGAGAAATAAGCGCAAATCGTTCTGTAGGCGGCGTTGTCGGAAAGATTGGTAAGACAGTTGACGGCGGCACTATAGAGAACTGTGCAAACTTTGCTAATGTAAATGGCTCTGACTCTAAGGGTCTCGGCGGTATAGTCGGAGCAGGATGGAATGGCGGAATTATCCTCAACTGCTACAACGCAGGAACTATAACAAGTACCTATGCGTGCCCTACAGGCGGTATCTCAGGAAGCAACGAGATAATGATAGTAAATTGCTACAATGTAGGACAGATAACTGCTGCTAGCAGGGATTATGCTATGGCAATAGGCACAAACAACGGCTCAGCTCCTATCGAACGAATAATAAACTGTTACTATCTCGACACTTCTGCTGCTTCGGGAGCAGGATATTATACTAATAGGACTTCTGATGATATCGAAGGCCACTGCGAAAAGAAAACTTCTGAACAGATGAAGTCTGTTGATTTCTTGAGTCTGCTCAACGAAGGGACGTTTGTTTCAGATACAGCAAATATCAACAATGGTTATCCAGTACTGAAATGGCAGGTTCCTTCAAGTGAAAGCAAACATATAAAGAGTGAGCAGAAGATTAACAATAATAAGACCACATCTGGAACTATAGAGACTGGAGTTACAGTTGACGGTTCAAATGCATCAGCTTCTGTAAAGAAGAAAGATATGGACGGTGCAATAAAAGCTGCAGGAGGCTCTGACGAGGATATCATTATAGATGCTGTAAGAGGCAAGAGCGGTATTGCAAAGTCTGAAGTAACTATACCTGCTGAGTCCGTAAAGACTGTGGCAGAGGATACAAATGCTTCGCTCATTATAAAGACTGATATAGGCGACATAAAGGTAGCAAACAAAGATCTCACTGCAGTGACAGACGGCAGCGGCTCTGACATTACATTTACTATCGAAAAGAATGCTTATGGAAGCGTAAAGGTAGTTGTGAAGTCAGACGGCAAGGAGATAACTGCTGAGGAGTCTATTATCGGAGTAAGCTTCAAAGCTGACGATGCACTCATGAAGTCAGTTGCTGACAAGGCAGGCTCAGACAATTCAAATCTTGTAGCTGCTAGCGTAAAGGCTGACAATTCAAACGAGATCATAAGAAACTCATTTGTCAGCAAGGATGGCACAGTCACAGCTTACGTTCAGGCGGGCAATACTGTTACAGTTATCGCCAACGGCAAGTCGTTTAGTGATGTGGATGCGAGCGCATGGTATGCTAAGGCATCAGGCTTTGCTATTTCACATGAGCTGTTCAATGGTATTTCTGATACTGAATTTGCTCCAAGCGGCTCTATGACGCGAGGCATGTTCGTAACTGTACTTGCAAGACTTGCAGGTCAGGAAGACTACAGCGCCAATGCTGAATTCACAGATGTAGCTTCTGACGCATGGTATGCCGCAGGAGTGGCATGGGCTTCGTCAAAGGGCATCGTAAGCGGATATGGCGACGGTAAGTTTGGTCCAAATGACGAAGTTACACGTGAGCAGATGGCTCTTATCATGCATAACTTCACGAAAGCTATGGGCTATGATGTGTCAGGAAGTGCTAGTCTTGACAAGTTCAGTGACAGCACATCTGTAGACAGCTGGGCTGCTGATGCCATGAAGTGGGCTGTAGGCTCAGGAGTGATGAGCGGAAATGCAGACGAAACTCTGAATCCTTGTGGTACGGCTACTCGTGCTCAGGTAGCTACTATCATGAGCAATTACGTTCAAGCATTGCTAGGTATCAAGTAGTTTTATGAATAAGAAGTTTTATGCATAAGCAGTTTTATGCACAAGCAGTTTAATATATAACTGGTTTAATGTATAAGTAGCTTAATGCATGAGTCAACTTATCTAATAAATTTTTAGATATCTGAAAAACTGATATAAAAATAGCGTTCCATCAAATGGGCATTTATGCTTGATGGAGCGCTTTTTTAGTTTAGTGTCGAAATTGACCTCAACGATTGACGAAACAAATAATTAAACAAATATTCCTTTTTTGTGTTACAATGTAGTGTAATTGCGATATGAACAGATATCGGAGGAGTATTAAGATGAAATATGATGTGATTATTATCGGAGCAGGTCCTGGCGGCATATATGCGGCATATGAGCTGTCCAAAAAAAGTGATAAAAAAATTGCCGTCTTTGAGACGGGCAACGAACTGGACAAGAGAAAATGTCCAATTGACGGAGATAAGATAAAAAGCTGCATCGGCTGTAAGATATGTTCTATTATGAGTGGCTTTGGCGGAGCAGGTGCTTTTTCAGATGGAAAGTACAATATTACAAACGACTTTGGCGGCACATTATATGAGTATATTGGCAAAGAAAAGGCTATCAACCTGATGCATTATGTCGACCAGATAAATATGGAATATGGCGGTCAGGGTACGAAGCTTTATTCGACTGCAAATACAAAATTAAAGAAAGTATGCATGCAGCACAAGCTCAAGCTTCTTGACGCTTCAGTAAGACATCTTGGCACTGACAAGAATTATGTTGTTCTTGAAAATCTTTATGCAGAGATGAAGGATAAAGTGGACTTCTATTTCCAGGCGCCAGTAGAATCACTTGAGATTATAGATGGTGGATATCGTGTGAAGACTGGAAAGGGCGAATTTGAGGCAGAAAAATGCATCGTTTCTGTGGGAAGAAGCGGCAGTAAGTGGATGGAAAAGGTCTGCGAGGAACTAGACATCCCAACTGAGTCAAATCGAGTAGATATCGGAGTGAGAGTAGAGCTGCCTGCAGAGCTGTTCTCACATCTGACAGATGAGCTGTATGAGAGCAAGATTGTATACAGAACCGAAAAGTTTGAGGACAATGTCAGGACATTTTGCATGAATCCAAATGGGATAGTAGTAAATGAAAATACAAATGGCATCGTGACTGTAAATGGACATAGCTATGAGGATCCTGAGAGACAGACCGAAAATACAAATTTTGCATTGCTGGTTTCAAAGCACTTTACTGAACCTTTCAAGGACAGCAATGGCTATGGCGAGAGTATTGCAAGGCTGTCAAATATGCTTGGCGGAGGCGTGATCGTACAAAGATTCGGTGATCTTGTGAGGGGTCGCCGCTCAAATGAAAAGAGAATGGAAGAAAGTCTTGTGACTCCGACACTCAAGGCAAGACCGGGAGATCTCAGTCTTGTGCTTCCTAAGAGAATCTTAGACGGCATCATTGAGATGATATATGCTCTCGACAAGATAGCACCGGGAACTGCAAATGACGATACACTGCTATATGGCGTGGAAGTCAAATTCTACAATATGCATGTCACTGTAGATGAAAATCTCGAGTCAAAGCATAAGGGTCTTTATATCATCGGTGATGGCAGTGGAGTTACTCACTCACTGTCACACGCTTCTGCAAGCGGCATATGCGTCGCAAGAAGCATCATCGAGTGAGGTGCAAATCCATAAAATGAAGGGCTGTACCCTGACGGTTTATCACCGTTAGGGCACAGCCCTTTTTGGTCGTCATATGGCAGCTGTATTGACTCACTGAATATGGAATTATATAATATTTACCGGATGGAAATGGAGGTTTATATTATAATGAAGAAGCTTTTATCAATTATTCTTGCGGCATTTTTAATGCTTGGCTGCTTGTCGGGCTGTGGGACCGCTGCTGATACAGGTTCATCCGGGGATTCGTCAGAAAAGAAGCTCAGTATTGCTGCAACTATTTTTCCTGAATATGACTGGGCGAGGGAGGTTCTTGGAGAAATGGAAGCAGAGGCTGATGTCACTCTATTAATAGACAGCGGCACTGACATGCACAGCTTTCAGCCGGCGGCTTCTGACATCGTAAGGATTGCGTCATGTGATCTTTTTATTTACGTTGGCGGAGAGTCTGATTCATGGGTTGAGGAAGTACTAAATGGAAAGTCAAATCCAAATCGAAAGGTCATAAATCTTCTTGACGTGCTCGGTTCTGATGCAAAAGAAGAAGAGATAAAGGAAGGCATGGAGGAAGAGAGTAAAAAGACGGGAAATATCAGTGAGATTGTCGAGGCTGCGAAGGGAAGCGATAGTGCAGAGAGCGACGAGGCTGCGAAGGAAAGCGATAGTGCAGAGAGCGACGAGGCTGCGAAGGAAAGTGACAGTGCAGAGCGCGACGAGGCTGAAAATGACGAACACGTCTGGCTCAGTTTAAAGAATGCTTCTAAGTTTGTATCTGCAATTGCTGACGCTCTAGCTGAAATTGATGCAGATAATGCTGACCAATATATATCAAATGCAGCTGCTTATAAGGAAAAGCTGTCAGCACTTGACTCTAAATATCAAGATGCAGTAGATGCAGCTGCCATAAAGACGCTTTTGTTTGGAGACAGATTTCCTTTTAGATATCTTGCAGATGATTATGGACTGGACTATTATGCAGCATTTGCAGGATGCTCTGCGGAGACGGAAGCAAGCTTTGAGACTATACTTTTTCTTGCAGAAAAGGTTGACGAGCTTGGTCTAAGTGCAGTGATGACCATAGACGGTTCGGACGACAAGATTGCAAAAACTATTATTGAAAATACAGCTGCGGGAGATCAGCAGATACTTATGCTGGATTCAATGCAGTCGATTACTGAAAGTGATGTCGAGGCAGGGCTTACATATATTTCCATTATGGAAGAAAATCTGGATGTCCTTAAGGATGCACTTCAGCTAGAAGATATGTAATGGCTGGGATTTATGCACCGGGCAAGATGTGCATGGTAAGGCAGCGGATGCAATGTCGAAAGAAAAACCACTTGCGGGATGCAGCGATTAAGGCTTATGTGCTAACCAAGACGCGTGGGGGAAGGTTAGAATAGCTGTGAAATGAAAGGAAATGCTTATGCTGAAAAATGATGAAAAATACATAGCTGCACTGCGAAATGTGCTCAAAAAGGCTGATTATGCATTTTTTCTGAAGCAGCTAAATGGCCTTTCTGATTTTCATGATGTATGGCATGATTTTGATATTGCAAAAAAGGGTATAGAGAAGACTGGAGGCAGATATAGCGAATTGATAGAGCTTCTTTATCTCGGAATCCCTCAGGTGGAGGCTGATATTATACGTGAGGCTGGTGCTGAGAACTTGAATCTGCTTATAGAGGCGGGCCTGTGGCTAAGAGATGGTGAAAATATTATTACAGACAACTATGTAATCGTTGTTTACCAACAGCTCTATATAGTAGTGGACATCGCTCCTTTCATGCCGACATGTACGAGAGTCATGACAGATGTATATATAGGAAGTGACAGCTTGAGACTTGCCGAAAATGTAGCATTTGCAAAGGGCGCATCGGTACTTGACCTGTGCAGCGGCAGCGGAATTCAGGGTCTTTTGGCTGCAAAGTCTGCTAGCAAGGTTGTCTGCGCTGAGATAAATGAAAAAGCGATTCCTGTCATATGCTTCAATGCTGCACTAAATGGCTTTTCAGACATTATAGACGTGAGGTGCGGGGATCTATATGATGTGCTTGACGATGGCGAAAGATTCGATTTTATATATGTAAATCCGCCATTTTTGGCTATTCCTGATGGAACTTCTTATCCTATCTGCGGAGCAATCGGAGATGACGGCATGAAGATTCTTGGCAGGATTGCAGACGGGCTTTTTGAGAGACTAAACGACCGCGGAGAGGCGATTATTTACTGTGAGGCATTTGGCGACGAGAAGAGTGTATTTTTCGACGAATATTTAATGGAAGCGTGCCGAAAGACATCTCAAAAGACATGTCAGAAAGCGTGTCGAAAGACATCTCAAAAGGCATGTCAGAAAG
>CAVJDC010000002.1:16365-26527 GCA_963648085.1 Anaerovoracaceae bacterium | reverse complement strand
AAGCATACCGGAATACATCTCAAAAAGCATACCGAATTACATGTCAAAAAGCATGCCGAAAGATATTTCAAAAGACATCTCAAAAGACATGTCAGAAAGCGCGCTCGGAAGATGCAGTAAAAGCAAATGCCTTTCACGTGACTGAGTGCAGATATAATCGCATAGAAACTGCGCTGCAGACTGAATCGATGCTTCACATGGCAAAACAGTTTGACAGCGAGCTTGATGAAGCCGGTTTTATTTCTGGGATGAATGGGATTTACGAAAAGACGGGAGCTTCACATCTATATAGTTTGCTATATCATATAAGATTTGAAAGATCGGTATGTGAATCTGGATATGAGGAATGTGCTTTAGCGAAGGCTTGCGAGCCGAGCATTTTTATAATAGATCACTGTGCTGTGGATGATGCTGGCGTAAGAGAAAAATCATCAATCGAAGGCAGTGCAGCGGAGCATACCTCTTATGACGATGAAATCATGATGATTGAAAATGAAATAAAAGTGCTTGAAGGAATTTTGCGAAAAATGAAAGATGCATAGCGATTCTCTTGATTTTTCTAGTGCAGATAATATAAAATAATCGAGTAGCTTGAAAAAGAAGATGACCAGGAAAAATAGAAAAAGAGAAAAAGTCAGAAAAGGCTTTAAAAGCAGAAAAACGTAAAATAATAAATAACCAAAACAAATAACCAAAATAAATAATCAGAGTAAATAATCAAAAAAATTGACAAAAGCATAATTGGCAATGCAAAGAAGACGGAATGTTGTATGGTTAAGCTGTGATACATATGTAAAATTGTGATGGATTAGCAAAGTTGTGATACATATGTAAAATTGTGATGGATTAGCAAAGCTGTGTTGCAGAGACAATATTGAAGGAGGAAAAAATATGTCAGTTACGGAAAATAGAGTGATATCACTTGGTCAGTATAAGGGACTTCATGCAAGAAAGCCTGTTATTACTGTCACGGACGAAGAAGTTGCACAGAGATTTGAGAAGGAAAAGAGCAGCATGGCGCTGAGGATAGATATCACAGACCGCGGTGTTCAGCAGGGTGATATTGCATATATAGATTATACGGGATATATGAATGGCAAGCCTTTTCAGGGCGGCTCGGCAAAGGACTTTCCACTAGAGATAGGTTCGGGCAGATTTATTCCGGGCTTTGAAGACCAGATCGAAGCAGCAGAGGTAGGTGACAAGATTACAGTAAGAGTTACTTTTCCTGCAGATTATGCGGTTAAGCAATATGCTGGAAAGCCAGCAGAATTTAAGTGCAAGATAAATAGGATAGAAGAGGTTCATTATCCGAAGCTTGAAGATGAGATTGCCTCAAAGATAAGACTTATGATTTCGGATGAGAAGCATGCAGAGGCTGAGGCGGCACTTGAGGATCAGCTTCTCGCAAAGATTGCAGAGGGATCTCAAATTGTTCTGAATGACGATTCTGTAGATGAAGCTATTGAAGCTCTTTATGACGAGTGGACTGAGGATATCAAAAAGCAAGGCTATGATCCGGTAAAGTATCTGAAGGTTTTCGGAATGGACGAAGAGACGGAGAAAGATATTATTCTTCGACCTCAGGCAGAGGTTAGAGTGAAGGGCCAGCTCGTTCTTCGTGCTATTGCCGAAAAAGAAAACTTTTCTGTTACTGACGAAGATGTAGATGCTCAGATTGGATTTATTGCTATGCATCTGGGGATGCCGAAGGATACTCTAAAGGAAAGATTTGACGAAAAGGCTTTCGAGCAGGTAAGAGAAGACGTGCTTGTGACGAAGGCTCTTGAGATGATAAAGGCTACGCTTGTGTACGAATGATAAACGATATATAGCCGCTGTGGCATATGACAAATTAAAACTGCAGTGACATATGAACCCCGAGCCGCCGCGACACTGCGTCGCGGCGGCTCGGGGGTTTTGCAGCTTTAGAACCATGAAATACCAGCTTAACGGGTGGTTATGATTTTAATTTACCGATAAGGTTAATAAGTCATTGACGAGAGATTAAGTAAATGATATCATAAATTTACCTTGGAGGTAAAAGACAAAAGGGGCAGGCGGCTTGAAAATTAAAGAGTTTAAATGTTAAAGAGTTTGAGTATTAAGCAAAGGGTTGGAGAAGAAGCGATAGATTGAAAATAACATACAAGAACAAGAAGATAGAAAGAGTCTGTACAGATGCTAAGGCTGCCGATAGGGCATACGGAAAGGAGATGGCAGCGAAAATTCACATGCGTGTGGATGAGATAAACGCAGCGGATACGGTAGAGATGATGGTTAAATTACGCATCGGAAGGTGCCACGGACTTACGAACAATCGCAAAGGTCAGTACGCTGTGGACTTGCTTCATCCGTATAGATTGGTTTTTGAAAAGCATGGGGACAAAATCCAGATAGCGCATATCATGGAAATTGTGGACTACCATTAGAAAATAAGGTCATGGACAGGAGGTGACATTATGATTAGAAGCCGCAGTTATATTGCAACGCCGCCCGGCGCGACGATCAAGGAGCAGCTTGTTGACAGAGGTATGAGTCAGAAGGAATTTGCTGCGAGAATGGATATGTCGGAAAAGCATATAAGCAAGCTTATAAATGGTGATGTACAGCTGACGCCGGATGCAGCTGTTAGGCTGGAGATGGTACTTGGCGTGCCTGCAAGATTTTGGACCAGCTTAGAATCTATTTACCGAGAGAAGTTGATTAAGGTAAAAGCTGAAAATGCGATGGACACAGACGAGATATTGGCAAAGCAGCTCCCATATAGTGAAATGGCAAAATTTGGGTGGGTTCCAGAGACTAAAGATTTAAAGGAAAAAGTTATAAATCTTAGAAAATATTTTGAGGTAGTTGAGCTATCTCTTTTGGAGAATGACAAAATAACAAAAATTGCATGCAGAAGGCTTGCGATTACAAAAAAAAGTGATCTCGCTTTGCTGGCATGGGCACAGGAAGCAAAGCTTCAAGCACGGGAAATTAAGACAGCAGCGATAAATATCAAGTATCTTATTGAAATCATTCCCGAGATAAGAAGCATGACAGAAAGAGAACCAAAGGAATTTTGCTCTACACTTAAGGAAATGCTTGCTGAATGCGGGATAGCACTTGTTTTTCTGCCGCATTTAAATGGATCATTTCTTCAAGGGGCATCTTTTGTGGATGGAAAAAAGATTGTAGTTGGGATGACTGATAGAGGAAAAGATGCCGACAAATTTTGGTTTAGCCTCTTTCATGAGCTTGGACATGTTGTCTTGGGTCATATTGCTAAGGCTGGCGAAACAACTATTCAGGATGAAAAGGATGCAGATATTTGGTCGAGAGATAAGCTTATTCCTAAGGATAGCTTTGAGCAATTTAAGAAACAAGGGACTTTTAAATCATCAGATATAATATCTTTTGCAAAGCAGATGAAAATAGCTCCCGGAATTGTTGTTGGAAGGCTTCAAAATGAAGGATGCATAGACCACAATAAGTTCAATGAACTTAAGGAACAATATGCTATACTTTTATAACTCACCACAAAACCCCCGAGCCGCCGCGACACAGCGTCGCAGTGACATATGAACCACGAGCCGCCGCGACACAGCGTCGCGGCGGCTCGTGGTTTAAGTTTTCTTATTATAATCTCGCGTCAGGCATCACGTACTCGACAGCAATTTTTTACATTTTGCGTCAAATATTTCACATCTGCCAGCTTTCAGCTTTTATATGATATCTTGATGCACGACACTCTTTTGACGCACATCCCATGCGGCAGCGTCTTCCCGCATCTTGTGTTCGAATCCGTAAAGCACTTTCTATGCGTCAGACATTTCGAATTAAATTATAAAAATCTGAGAATTTCGTCAGTGTCAAGTCTTTGAGGTGCAGGATTTTCTACATCTGAAAGTCCCATAGAGATTATGGCAGTGACGGTTTCATTTTCTGATATTCCGAGGATCTCTTTTACCTTAGCATCGTCAAAAATCCCCATGATGACAGTCTTTACGCCATATTCGTGAGCTGCAAGGCAGAATGTCTGAGCAGAGATGCCTGCATCATACATTTCCCAGCCATCTTTTTTAGGAGTTGTAAAGCTGCCGTCCTTTTCATATCCTGAGATGCCATTTACAACAGTCTGAACTGCAAGCATAGGTGCGTAATGCATAGTGCCTGCATTGTATGTAAACTCGAGGACTGCAGTGTCCGCAATCAGATCGATCTTTTCTCTGTCTTCAACGATGTTGTAGCGAACTATCTGAGTATTTTTCCATGAAGGTGCATATTTTGCAGCATCAACGATTTTCCTTATAGTCTCATGGTCAGCTGGACCTGTAAATTTTCTTACACTTCTGCGTGTCTTTATGCAATCAATAGCGTTCATATATTCCTCCTTAGCAAACGAAAATGACATAATTTCCAAGATAATCGTATAATCTGAGTCTCGATTTGTCAAGTAAATCCATTATCAGCTTCTTTGTCTTTTTAAAAAATCTGAAACTCCCATAACTAACGGATCTTTCGGACGGATCTTTCGGGAAGTGCTTCAGATTGCCAGTCAGCTAGCCATCCAGTCAGCTAGCCATCCAGTCAGCTAGCCATCCATTTATCTAATCAGCTAGCTATCCGATCATCCAGTCAGCTAGCCATCCATTTATCCATCGTTTTTTTCAAATAGCAGTCATTTTGCTTGCCATAATTTCCATTATCGACTGATATAGTTATTCTCGGGAGCATGACAATATCATTTTGATTTCCAGAAGCAAATTTCCAGAAGCAAATTTCCAGAAGCAAATTTCCAGAAGCAAATTTCCAGAAGCAAATTTCCAGAAGCAAATTTCCAGAAGCAAATTTCCAGAAGCAAATTTCCAGAAGCTAATTTTCAGAAGCTGATTTCCAGAAGTTGATTTTCAGAAGCTAATTTCCAGAAGCAAATTTCCAGAAGCAAATTTCCAGAAGCTAATTTTCAGAAGTTGATTTTCAGAAGTGATCATCTGAAATGATATGTCATTTGGTATACAAAAATACAATATAAATACAATCGACATGTTGCGAAGAGCCAGCTGCACATATATAATCTTAGAATGACTAGGTGATTGTGCTGTCAAGGAGGTATTAATATGGGCGGTTTTTTTGGGGTTACATCAAAGCAGGATTGCGTGAATGATCTTTTTTTCGGGACAGATTATCATTCGCATCTTGGCACGAGACGTGCAGGCATGACAGTTTATGGCGAAAATGGATTTGATCGTGCGATTCACAATATCGAAAATACACCATTTCGTTCTAAGTTTGACACTGAAGCAGACAGGATGAAAGGAAATATGGGCATCGGAGCTATTTCAGATTACGATCCTCAGCCGCTTCTCATAGATTCACATCTAGGGACCTTTGCTATTACAGTGGTAGGGAAGGTTTTGAATGTCGAAGAGCTTGTAAGTGAGACTTATAAGAAGGGGACTATCTATTTTTTGGGAATGAGCGGAGGCGGAGTAAATATAGCTGAGCTTGTATCAGCTATGATCTGCAGTCGTGATAGTATAGTAGACGGGATTTCTTATGTCCAGGAGAAGGTAAAGGGTTCTATGTCTATGCTTATCATGACACCTGAAGGAATCTATGCTGCAAGAGACAGACTCGGACGTACGCCTGTTGAGATCGGGCACAAAGAAGGCTCGTACTGCGTAGCTCTCGAAAGCTTTTCATATATGAATCTCGGATATACAGATTATAAGGAACTTGGACCGGGAGAAATCGTTTTCATGACATCTGATGGAGTTACACAGATGAAGAAGCCTGGTACAGAGATGAAATTCTGCACATTTATGTGGACTTATTATGGATATCCACCTGCTACATATGAGGGACTAAATGTCGAGATGATGCGTTATAGCTGCGGGAGCAAGCTTGCAGAAAGAGATGATGTAGATGCAGATATAGTTGCGGGAGTTCCTGATTCAGGTATAGCTCATGCTGTCGGATATTCGGTGAAGTCTGGCATTCCTTTTGCACGTCCATTTATCAAATATACTCCGACATGGTCGCGTTCATTTATGCCGACAAATCAAAGTCAAAGAAATCTTGTGGCACACATGAAGCTTATTCCGGTTCATCCACTTATACAGGACAAGAGAATGATCCTCATAGATGACTCTATAGTAAGAGGCACACAGCTTGGCGAAACTACAGAGTTCCTATATCAAAATGGCGCAAAGGAAGTGCATGTCCGTCCTGCATGTCCGCCATTGCTTTATGGATGCAAGTATCTGAACTTTTCAGCCTCAAAATCTGATTATGATATGATCACACGCCGTGTCATTCGCGACCGCGAAGGAGAAAATGTCTCAGCAGAGGTTATAAAGGATTATACTGATCCTGACAGCAAGAACTACAAGGAGATGAATGAAATCATCAGAAAGACATTGAATTTCACTTCTCTCAGATTCCACAGGATAGACGATATGATAGAGTCTATCGGCATTGAACCGTGCAAGCTCTGTACATACTGCTGGACAGGCGAGGAGTAAGAAGAATAAAAGAAAGTAGGGTATGAGTCGGTTTATACCATTTATATCTTTTGTATCTTTTATATCTTTTATATCTTTTATATCATCTATGCATTTCTCACCGAAAATCAGCAAGCTCAACACCTTCGTTTGCAACGATTTTTCGTAAACTGTCCATTTCTTCTGCGGAAGGTCTGTAGAAGGCTTCATTTTGATAAGGCATGCCGATGGCTTCGTACTTGACCATTGCGAGGCTGTGATATGGCAGGAGCTCTATCTTTGCTTTAGGAATATTTTTATATACAAATGCAGCACTACGGCGGATATTGTCTTCATCATCGTTGACACCGCCTATGACTGGGATGCGGATTATGATCTCGCCAGTCATGTGCTGCAGTTTTTTCATATTTTCCAGAATCTTTTCGTTTGAAACACCGGTATATTTTTTATGGATGTCGCTGTCTATATGCTTTAGATCCATGAAAATCATATCCATCTTTTCTAAGGTAGTTCTCACAGATTCAAAGTCAAAATATCCACTAGTTTCGATAGCCATGCTGTATCCCAAATCATAAATATGCTCCGCCAGATAGTTCAAAAATTCTGGCTGCGCGGTGGCTTCACCCCCAGAAAATGTGATGCCGCCACCGCTCATTGCATAAAAAAGACGATCTTTTTTTATCGATTCTAAAATATCATCCGCTTCGACTTCACGAATCATGAAAGAGCGCGCATCTGCTGCACAAGCTTCCGTGCATCTTCCACAGGCAGTGCATCTGTCACGCTCTTCATTCAAATTTATGCCTATTTCATTTGGGCATACTGCTTTACATTTGCCACATCCGATGCACTTGCGCTGATACCAGCCGACAAGAGTCCTCCGGCTAAAGCCTTCTGGGTTTGAACACCATTTGCAGCGCAGAGGGCACCCAGCCAAAAATATAGTTGTCCGGATGCCATTGCCGTCATTGACAGAAAAAGGCTGTAAATGCATTACATATCCTTTTGTATTCATCATAAATCTCCAGTTACACGCATCAAGAATTCTCATTTGTACTCATCATAAATCTCCAGTTACACGCATCAAGAATTCTCATTTGTACTCATCATAAATCTCCAGTTACACGCATCAAGAATTCTCATTTGTACTCATCATAAATCTCCAGTTACACGCATCAAGAATTCTCATTTGTACTCATCATAAATCTCCAGTTACACGCATCAAGAATTCTCATTTGTACTCATCATAAATCTCCATGCTCGTTTCTAGCCATGATGGAATCCTGCATCTCTTTGGAAAGATTTGTAAATTGTGCAGAGTAACCAGCGACACGAACCAGAAGACTTCTGTACTTTTCAGGATCCTTCTGTGCGTCTGCCAATACTTCATTGGAGATGCAATTAAATTGTACATGAAATCCGCCGATGGCAAAATATGACTGAAGGACAGCGCCGAGATTTGCGCGGCCTCTTTTTGTTGCGACAAGCTCGTGATTTAGGCGCAGATTGAGCAGTGTTCCGCCGCTGTGAATATCGTGTTCCATCTTTGCTGCACTGCGAAGAGCTGCAAGGCAGGTAGATGTATCAGAGCCAGTATAAGGTGAAACGCCTTCACTTATCGGATCCTTTGCATGGCGGCCATCTGGCGTAGCTCCCAACACCTTGCCAGTTGGCAGATAGTTGGAAATACCCATAAATGCTGTCACAAAATGATTTCCATACAGGTCCTTGTAGCTTGTAACCTCCGAATAGAAAAATTCCTCCAGCATCCTTGCAATAGAATCGACATAATCATCGTCATTTCCATATTTAGGACAGGCGAGAGCTTCCTGTCTAAGCTGCTCGCAGCCTTCCCAGTTGCTATCTATAGCGTTTATGATATCAGAGATAGTATATTTCTTTTCTTCAAAGACGAGTTTTTTTATGACAGCCAGAGAATTGGCTGTTACCGACAAACCAACGCCTGTGAATACAGGACCGATATTGTACTTTGCACCGCCATCTACAAGGTCCTTGCCATTTTTCATGCAATACTCATTGCATACTGACATGAACGGACGGTGACCGATTTCCTTGTGAATCTCCTGAGCAGTGACCAGGGAAATAACGCCTTGCTTTACCAGATATCTAAATTGCTTCTTCCAAGCTTCGATAATTTCCTCAAGAGATTTAAATGTCTTTGGATCCTTTTCTGAAATCGAGACCTGTTCGCCTGAAAGGCGGCTTTTTCCTTCATTTAGCGCAAATTCAAGAGCGGCCGCAAAGCTGATGCTCGCTGCAGATGTCCACTGGAAGGTCTTTCTGGAATGAGGAACTACGCAGCCGCAATTGTTCCAGTCTTTCGCATCCTGTGGTTCATATCCCAGATTGGAGAGCATTTGATATCCTGTGCGGTCACCATGAATCGCTGGAAAACCGCAGCCAGTGGATACCAGCTCAGTGACTGCCTCCATGAATTCTGTAGGACAATCTGGATGAATGCGGCAGCTTAGGGTAGGCTGATGTGTCATGCACTCTTTTGTCGCCTGAATAGCCATATATGAAATCGTATTTGTTGCGTCTGTGCCATCGACCTTTGTCCCGCCGATAGTCAGGTTCTCAAAGTTGGTATATCCTGCAAAGAAGCTTGCTGTATTCTTTGAAATCGTCCATGCCCACTCGGAATATTTTAGCCACAGGCATTCAACATACTCAAGTGCAGTATCGTAGTCAATCCTGCCAGCCTTCAAATCAGCCTCATAATAAGGATACATATACTGGTCAAAACGTCCTGGATTCCATGCCAGTGGATTTTCAGAAATAATACCGCCTAGCTGCACAAACCACACAAATTGAATCGCCTCGCGAAAGCTTCTTGGCGGGTTGGCAGGAACTGCTGCACATATTTGCGCAATATCTTCTAGCTCCTTCTTTCTTTGCGTGTCAGTCTCGTCAGCAGCCATTTCTATCGCTTTTTCAGAATAACGGCGTCCTAGCGTCATCATGCCGTCAGCAATAAGTATGACAGATTTATAGAAATCAATTTTCTTTTTTTCTTCGGGAATCGCTTCATTTAGCTTGCTTATGCAGTCTTCGGCTTCCTTCTTGATGCCCGCATATCCCTTCGGCAGAAGCACATCTATATAATCAGCGGAAATTTCTCCGATGCCATTTCTCCACTTCGAATCCGTATCAAGAAAACCAGTATCTACACCAATCTTCTTCGTTGCTTCAGATGTACGTGCCAGAAAAGCCTCTTCAATAGACTTGCCCTTCCAGTAAGGGAAAATGTTTTCACGAATGAACTTCGTCTGCTCAGGAGTCACGTCATACGGATCCTGCTCACGCTCTGGGAATGTGTCTATTTCATCATTGATCCACAGCCAGCCAAATTCAGGTGTCAGAATTGCACACTTGCGATACTCACCGCTTGTGCCGACAACAAGCTCGCCCTCCCAAATATTTACAGACAACTCCTCGCAGGTATCCTTAAAGGCCTGAGCGACGCGAATGATATGAGGAAGCCCTTCTGTTCTCTGAAATGATTTCGTCCAGCTCCAAGCTCTTTCGTAAGAAATATGCGGTTTTGTACTTACATAATTTTGACGTATTTTTTCTACTCTTTCTGTGATTGCCATTGTCTTCCCCTTTCTAGTAATATTGTGTGTTCTATTTTCAATTTTCGTTGGTTAGCT
>CAVJDC010000002.1:11752-15368 GCA_963648085.1 Anaerovoracaceae bacterium | reverse complement strand
GTCGGCGCTCGCACTTGCGTCGGTGTCCACGCTGCTGATGCATTTGGCACTTGCAGCTCGTCCTTCATAATCAATAACTGACGGGAGTACAAATTCGTCATTTTCGCCACGTTCATATGCCTTCTTAAGCGCTTCTGCTGCTGCAGCAGCATGCTCGCCTTTGCCGAAAGCTATAGCCTCGTAAGCAGCTTGTATTCTTTCCCATCTAGTGTCTCTGTCCATCGCATAATATCTGCCAGAAATAGTTGAAATTCTGCCGACTCCGAGGCTCTTCATGTATGACTCTATCTCTTCGATATAAGTCAGTGCACATCTTGGAGGCACGTCACGTCCGTCAAGAAAACAGTGAAGATAAATTTTCTTTAGCCCCTTTGAAGCGGCAAGCTCTATGACAGCCTTGAGGTGATCGATATGACTGTGAACCCCACCGTCTGAGAGCAGACCGAAAATATGGAGAGCTGATTTTTTCGCAATAGCATTTTCTACGGCTTCAAGGAGAATCTGATTGTCAAAGAATGTCCTTTCGCGAATGGCTTTTGTGATTCTAGTGAGCTCTTGATAGATGATGCGTCCTGCACCGATATTTAGATGTCCCACTTCAGAATTTCCCATCTGTCCGTCGGGAAGGCCTACAGATTCCCCACTTGCTCCAAGAGTAGTGAAGGGGTATTTTGAAAATATAGCATCAAGCTTTGGTGTAGAGGCGGCTGCGATAGCATTGCCTTCTTTTTTTTCGTTATATCCGAATCCATCAAGGATCATAAGTGCTGTAATTTTTCTCATTTTATACCTTTCATATACTTAATATATTTAGATGAGATGAAATTTATATTGAAATATGATATCATAAAACCATTATAAAACTATAGAATGAAAAAACAAGATATGCTTGTTAAACATACTGAAAAATCCATTGGATGATACGTACAGGGTAGTTGGAAAAATCTGACAAAACTTGCAAACCTGGCAGACACAGCAAAACAGCCAGGCTTTAGGTCCGGAGCTGAGGCTGCCGGAAAAATCTGACAAAGTTTGCAAACCTGGCAGACACAGCAAAACAGCCAGGCTTTAGGTCCGGAGCTGAGGCTGCCGGAAAAATCTGACAAAGTTTGCAAACCTGGCAGACACAGCAAAACAGCCAGGCTTTAGGTCCGGAGCTGAGGCTGCCGGAAAAATCTGACAAAGTTTGCAAACCTGGCAGACACAGCAAAACAGCCAGGCTTTAGGTCCGGAGCTGAGGCTGCCGGAAAAATCTGACGAAAGCAGAAAACCTGGCAAGCATGGCGCGCGCAACTCTAAAGCTGAGGAGCTGTTGGGGGAACTGAATTTCCAGTATCTAGGAATTTTCAGCGGGCTTATTCTGAAATCTGATGGGAAAGGGAGGTTTGAAGTTTGAGTGAAAGTTTGAATGAAGGCTTAAAAGAATCAAAAAATAAAAATAGCAGTTCGAGGAAGAAAGGCAGTGTGCTCATTCTTATCGGTTTATTGTGCATCGTCGCTTCGCTGGCATTATTGCTATATAACATTTATACTGATAAGGCAGCGGGTGATAAGTCAGATGACATATTATCATCTCTCGAGGATACGATAGATGACAATTCAGACACGTGGAAGGGAGTTGATACGTCTCTAGATGCTGACAGCACTGCCGACATGGAGCTTCCAGCATCGACGATAGACGGTATAAAGTACAATGGCAGGCTGGTCATTCCTGATTTAGGCCTCAGACTCCCTGTGGCAGCTGAATGGAGCTATAAGACACTAAAAAAATCACCATGTACTTATACAGGTTCTGTATATACAAATGATCTTGTCATATGTGCACACAATTATTCAAGGCATTTTGGACGTCTTAAGAATCTAAAGCAGGGAGCGCAGGTTATCTTTACGGATCTTGACGGAAATGATCATAATTATAAGGTCATATCAATCGAAACAGTGATGCCTACGGCGGTTGATACGATGATCACAGGCGATGACTGGGATCTTACGCTTTTTACATGTACGATCGGCGGAAGGACTCGTATCGCAGTAAGGTGCGAAAAGGTCACGGATGAAAGTGTATATTAGAGTAAAAAGGCAACAGATGAAAGTGTGTGTTAGCGCGAAAAACTAACGGATGAAAGTGTGTGTTAGAAAGTTGGAGAAGGCGGTACAGATATGAGAACTTATGAAGAAAAGATTACCAAGAAAATACTGACTATTACCGAGAAAATGGCGGCTATCGATAAAAGAATGGCAGCTAATACCAAAGGGAAGATTGCTATTACCAAAAGAGTTATGGCTATTGTGCTGATTTTCGTGATAATGACTACAGCAGCAGGCTGCTCACTGATTCCAATAGGAAGATTGTCAGAAGATGACAGAAAAAATTCTGAAAGCAGTACAGATGGGGATAAGATCACATCCATTCGTGCATATCCTGAATCTATTGAAATGGAGGAGGGCGACTCACACGACATCACAATTGTGACGTCTCCTTCGGATATTGGCAAAAATGATATCTTGTGGGTGAGCAGCAATGAATCAGTAGCTACTGTCAGCAGCGCTGGAAAGGTCAAAGCTAAAGGCGAGGGCACGTGTACCATTACTGCCGCATCGTCAAATAGTGAGGTGAGTGCAGACGTCGAAATAAAAGTCACGTCGGACGATCCGCAGGACGATACAGACGATACAGACGATTCGGACGATTCTAATAGTGGAACATATGATGGGACGTCTGGATATGCCTCAAATAGTGGAACATATGGCGGGACGTCTGGGTATGCCTCAAATACAGGTGGAAAATATGCACACGAATTTCATGATCATCCAGAGCATTATATAGGCATGTATCAAGAAAAAAATGCAGCTTCGGTCTACCCGGCATATTATCTTTCTGAATCAGAGGTTTCATCAATGTCAGCAGAGGAAATCCAATTTGTAATAAATCAGATATATGCCAAAAATGGATATATTTTCAAGAAGACAAATCTGAAAAATTATTTCAATGCTCAGCCGTGGTATAGAGGAACTATTTCGGACATGGGTTCGGTGTCTTTTTCAAGCATGGACAAGGCAAATCTGAATCTGCTCACAAGCTATCGCAGTAAGAGTTCATCGAATGTGAGCGGACTTGGCACGATCTGGACTTATTATTATGTGCAAAATAAGCTGTCGGCTTCTGATGTCAGTTCATTTTCGAAGTATGACATACAGCTGCTGATAAATACCATCTATGCAAAGAATGGATATATTTTCGAAACTGATTCACTTCAGACACTGTTTGGAGCTCAATCATGGTACCATGGCGTGACATCAGACATGAGTGCAGTAAGCTTCTCGACGACAGATGAGTCAAATCTGAATTTGCTAGTTAAGTATAGATAGCGCAAGTATGACAATGAAAAATAGGAAAATGCTTTATAGAAAAGAAAAATTGATTAAAACTGTCGCTTCACTAGCTGTAATATTGATTGCGTCCTGTTTTGCTCTGTCAGGCTGCGGTATGGGAAACCATGCAGAGACCGGGATCACATGGATGGGTACTTCAGTGGATGCTGAACTGGATACAGGAGACAGCGCAGGCAGCGGCGCAAAAAGCAGCGTAGGAAGCGGCGCAGACACAGATTCCGGA
>CAVJDC010000002.1:0-10949 GCA_963648085.1 Anaerovoracaceae bacterium | reverse complement strand
AAGATTGACAATTTCAGGCGGCACAGACAGATATTTTGGCAATTGAGAAAGATTGACAATTTCAGGCGGCACAGGCAAATAATTTGACAATTGAGAAAGATTGACAATTTCAGGCGGCACAGGCAAATAATTTGACAATTGAGAAAGATTGACAATTTCAGGCGGCACAGGCAAATAATTTGACAATTGAGAAAGATTGACAATTTCAGGCGGCACAGGCAAATAATTTGACAATTGAGAAAGATTGACAATTTCAGGCGGCACAGGCAAATAATTTGACAATTGAGGATGATGCGTGAAGCTGTCAGCAGTAAGGTAAGATAAAGGAGAAGGACGATAATGACGATAGCAGTTACATATGATAATGGAAATATTCATCAGCATTTTGGGCAGGCTGCGTGCGTAAAGTTTTATGAAGTGGAGGATGGAAAGATAATGTCCTCCCAAATCGAGGAAATGCCTGCGGCAGGTCATGGATTCATAGCTGCGGTTCTTTTTCGACACTTTACAGATGTATTAATTTGTGGGCATATACGAGGCAATGCAGCAGGTGGGTTAGGCGTATCAGGCATAGAGCTTGTTGCAGGCGCTTCAGGAGATGCTGATGAGGCAGTAAATGCATATCTTGCGGGCGAGCTTATGCATGATCCAGAGGGAATTGACGACTCAGAGATTTGTGCGCACGATCCAGAATAAAAAACAAATAAAAAAGAATAAGGAATACTGAAACATTTGCACAAATAATATTCGTTCGCATAATATTGCCAAAACAATTAAAGCCTAAATATCAAAAAACTGAAATATCTATTGCAAAAAGCGCATACTATGTAGAAATCTTATCAGACAATGCTATAATAAAGATGGTTATGTTTTTGTTAGTTATTTCTTAAGGTTTTAGAAAAGAGGTATGCGAATGTTAAATACTATATCAAATGCAATATCAAACTCTGCACAAGAATTTTATCCAGAGCTTTCAATTGTTTCTGAAGATAAGCACACTTGGCTGATCGAAGAATTTCTTATGCTTTCACCTGCAGAAGAAAAAAATAATGTAATCCAGATGCCTAATTTGGAAGCTGAAAGATTAGATGAAGATCACGAATGTCTCATTAAAGAATTTTTAATGATTTAGTTGAGATGCACTTCATCTAGGCACGCATGTGTAACCGAGTAAGAGGCTCTTGCCGCAAAATATTTGCTCCTTTCTATTGCTATTTTTCAAGTAGCTGTGGCAAGGCACGCGAGACTCGGCTAAGCAGCCAATTAGGAAAAATGCGAATAGACTACTAATGACAAAGAGCTGAGATATCTCAGCTCTTTGTCATTAGTATTTTTTTGTACTTCCAAATGGAGTAGGGCCGCTGTGGGTTTTATTTCTGACAGATAAGCAAAATCTTAGTCAGATTGCACACTCGCGACAGAGCTGTCGAATTATGCTTAGGCTGCGTATCCCTGACTGATTTGCCAAACACTGGCTAGGCTGCAAATCCTTGACAGACTTACCAAACACTGGCTAGGCTGCAAATCCCTGACAGACTTACCAAACACTAGCTAGGCTGCATATCCCTGACTGACTTGCCAAATAATGGCTAGACTGCCTATCTTTGACTAAATTTCCGAATTATGGTCAGCTTGCGCCAATAGAGTTATTCACTTCAAATGAATAAAAACCAACTAAAATCAACACAAAAGATGGGTATATTATGATTTTTTGTAATAATAAAAAATTTTTTTATTTTCGCATTGTCACAACACTGCAAGTGGGAGTATAATGCTTATCGTAATGCTTACAATTTTAGAATCAAAGGCTCTAGCTGGAGATTTTCTGAACCCGTGCGAGAGTCAGGACAAAATGTAAGTAAGTTAGGGTTGGTAAGCACATAATAAAGGGGGAATTAAATGAATAAAGAAAGTGTGCAAAATCTAAATATTATGGCGCTTGACGATGAAAAGGCACCGCTTAAGCTGCTTGTAAATGCTTTGAAGCAAATTTTGCCAGATGCTGAGATTCACACATATATGAATCCGATAGATGCTCTTGTATTTGCTTCGGAGGCAAAGGTGGATATTGCTTTTCTTGACATTCGTATGCCTGGGATTACAGGACTCCAAGCTGCAAAGAAGCTTAAGGAATTTAATCCAAGCACAAAGATTATATTTACTACAAGTTATTCAGAATATGCACTTGATGCTTTTGGAGTTCATGCAAGTGGATATCTTGTAAAACCTGTCACAGCGGAAGATCTAAAGATAGAATTAGACAATCTTATTGATGTGGATCAAAATGAAATACAGCATAGTGGAATTTTTGCAAGCTGCTTTGGAAATTTCGATCTGCTGAAGGATGGAGTTCCAGTAAATTTTCAGCGTGCAAAAGCCAAGGAGCTGCTTGCACTTCTCATAGATAAGAGCGGAAGTACTCTTACTAGAAAAGAAATAGCCACATATCTGTTTGAGGACAGTGAATATACGCGCTCTGTACAGTCATATATCTCCCAGATTATAAAAAGTCTGCGTGCAGATCTTGAAGATGCAGGCATATATGATCTTTTAAGACTTGATCGAAATTCATATTCAGTAGATGTGGCGAGCTTTGAATGCGATGCATATGACTACATGAAGGGCGTGCCTGCTGCATTGTCTGCATTTGGCGGCGAATATATGTCACAGTATGCCTGGTCAGAATATAGCATAGGCAGATTTTATAAATAGAGATTTTATAAATAAAAATTTTATAAACGGAAATTTTATAAACGGAAATTTTACAAGTTAGAGCGCAAAATCTAATAACTTTAGATGATGGAAAGTGCACAGGTAGTAAGTATAGTAAAAAATTATCAGAGAATGAGAAATTATCAGAGAAAGAAATGTATATAGAAAAAATTTTTCACGTGAGAAATGAGAAAGAGGAGATTTACATGAGAAAGAGAAAATTTATAAGCATTCTTCTTACCATTGTTATGGTGGTGTGTTTGATGCCGACTATGGCTTTTGCTGAGACAGGGGGAGACTCAGCAAACGGGGCAACTGGCACTGTGACAGGCTCCGGCACGCAGAAAGATCCTTATGTATATAATGTAGAAGATGCTTCAGGAATTACAGCAGCAGTAGACGATATCAACAAAGAAACAAGCAATTCTAAGTTTTATACCATTAGTTTGATGGATGATATCGAATTTGGTGGTATGCGCCTTAACTACAATACTACGACGATTCTTGGCAATGGTAATAAGCTTACTCTGACTGGCGGAAATGATCACAGTATTGCTGTTGTCGGAACGGATGGTGTAAGTACGCCGACCTTGATTCTGGGTCGTAGCGATGGCACAGATACACTTACTCTGCAAGGTCAGACCACAAATGACTGCCCATCTTTTTTCTGTGTAGGCAATTATGGCACTGGAAAGAACTGCGGCACATTAAAAATGTATGATGGCGTGACTATCAAAGGATCGACAGGGCAAAACACTTACGGTGGCGCCGTGGTTGTGGGTTGCGGCGGCTATTTCGAAATGAACGGCGGCGTGATTACGGAGTGCGGCATTGACGGCGGTTCCGTATGCTTTGGTGGCGGTGTGGCCGTGATCAATGGCGGTAAATTTACGATGCATGGCGGCAGTATCGAGAAATGTTTTCTGAATACGAGTTATTGCACTGAGATTGGGTATTATCAAACAGCAGATTATAATTTGTTTTGGAATTATGGCGCAGGCGCGGGGGTATTTGTAGCTAACAACGCGGTCTTTAAGATGACCGGTGGTGAAATCAAAGATAATTATATTCAGCCTATGAATGGAACAACGTGTAAGTCCTACGGCGTGGGCGGCGGTATTGCGGTGACAGGTCTGAACAGCTATGATATTACCGCCCGTGTGGAGATCACCGGAGGCACCATTGAGGGAAATCACGCAACACTCGGAGGCGGAGGCATCGCGATTTGTGGGATGAGTGTATCTGCTATCCCGATTGGAACCACGTATAATACGGATGGTGGCACCGAGGACTTTACACCCGGACTGGTTATCAATGGCACCGAGAAAAAACCGGTGCAGATCAAAAACAACACTGCCGATGGTTGGGGTGACTATTCGGTCGGTGGAGGCGGGATTATGCTGTACCGTTTGAAGGATACGAATCAGGTGCATATCAACAACGCAGTGATTTCCGGCAACACCGCAACAAATGGGGTCGGCGGCGGAATCGAAAGTTTGTCATGGAGCAGAGGATTTCCCATTAACTTTTCAGTAAAAAATACGACCCTGAGTGGTAATAGTGCAACAGAGGGCGGCGGCATCTGCCTGTATAATGCTACAGATTCAGGTGAAATGAAGGCAACCCTCTCCAATACTACCATCACTGAGAATAGAGCAGAACAGATAAAAGATAAGGATATAGGAGGCATAGGCGGCGGCATTTCCGTAGAAAACACTGATAAAAACTCTGCAGAAAATACTGCTGTGACATTTGATGCGAATTGCGTCATCTATGACAACTCTGCCAGTGACGTTTGCGCTGATGATTTTTATAAGTTCTCAAATTCTACTGTGACAAATCTCCCTACTGCTGAGCAGATGTCAGATTATGAGAAAGGACCTGCCTTCAAAGGATGGTTCCATGACAGAGAGAATGCCCGTTACAGCGAAACCAATGCTGTGGAATATACACCAGTGGCATCTGTGACGGATGAGCTTGAGCTTAAGGTAGTGAGAGCACCTAAGTATACTGTAAGCTTTGATACAAATGACGGCAGCAAAGTGAATGATCAGACAGTTTATCATGGCAAGAATGCAAAAGAGCCTGCTGATCCTACATATGAAGGATATGACTTCGATGGTTGGTATACTGATCCTTCATGCAGCGAAAAGTATAAATTCAATTTTGAGACTCCAGTCACAGCGCCTCTTACGCTTTATGCTAAGTGGAAGAAGATTATAGTAGATATAAATGTCGACGTGGATGTTGATATAGATGTCGATACAGATATTTCAAAAGGAACTTATAAAGGACTTACATTCAGCAATCTTCTGAGCAGCGGAGACAATAAAAACAAAATCGTGATGATTCCTGAGAACCAGAAGGAAATACTCGCCAAAGCTATTACAGACAGTGATTTTTCTTCAATCGATGGCAGACTTATCTCAATCGAACTTATGTGTAAGGTGAAGGAAGCACAAAATGAAAAGGAAATAGGAGCAACAGAAAACTTTATAGCGCAAAATTTCAGCGGATATGAAAAGCTTTCTTACGACGCTGCTATCTCTAAGATTATTACTGTAGATGGTCAGCAGAAATTAAACGAGAATATCAAGAATCTGCCGGAAAGCATTCGCATTCAATTTGCAGTTCCAGATGAGTGGCAGAATGGCACAGTGAAGCTCCTTCGCGCACATACCGAAGGAGATGAAGTGACGGTAAAAGAAATGGAGGACTTGACACCAGATGATAAGCAGGTCTATGAAACTTCCAGTGACAAATTCTCTACATATACGTTGATATATAAGAAACCATCTAGAGGCGACTCTGGGTCAGCTTATTATTACTTTGCAGCTAAGAAAATCGATGCACAGGACAGTCATGCACTTAGCGGTGCGAAGTTTGGTCTTTATCTTGACGGAAATGAGATAGCAACTGCAGCATCAAACAGCAATGGTATCGTATTATTCCGAGTAGATGAGGACGATTATAAGAACATTACTGCGAAGAGCGACATGTACTATAAAGAATTGGCTGCACCGGAAGGATATGTCCTTAGCAGTGACAAGATCAGCATAGAGAAGAGTGATCTGACCAAAAGCCAGGCTGCAGCAAAGAGCAATGCAAAGGATGTGCTCAACTACAGAAGCTCCACACCGGACAAGCTAAATGGTGATGACCACTTTGCTTATATCATCGGATATGAAGATGGTACTGTAAGACCAAATGGAAATATTTCCCGTGCAGAGGCAACTACGATTTTCTTCCGTCTCCTTAAGGATTCTGTCCGTGATGGAAATCTGCTGACTAGCAACACATATACCGATGTGACTGATGACTACTGGGCAAATACTGCTATCTCAACTATGACTGGGCTTGGCATTGTTCAGGGCACTGACAGTACGACATTTGATTCGAAGGCTCCTATCACACGTGCCCAATTTGCTGCAATCTGTGCTAGATTCGACAATGGAACGAGCAGTGGAAGTCAGACATTCTCTGATATCAGCGGTCACTGGGCAGAAAAGTATATCCAGCGTGCAGCTGAGCTTGGCTGGATCAAGGGCTTTGAGGACGGCACATTCCGTCCAGACGAATATATCACACGTGCAGAGGCTATGACTATGATTAACCGTGTGCTAAATCGCATCCCAGAAGAAAAAAGTGATCTGCTGTCTGAGATGAGAGTTTGGTCAGATTGTACGGCTGATAATTGGTTCTATCTTGCAGTACAGGAGGCTACAAACTCCCACGATTTCAAGCATAAGGCTGGAAATTATGAGACTTGGACTAGCATGAATACAGATCCTGACTGGACACGCTACGAAAAGTAAGAAGCTGCGGTCACGCATGAAGCTGCAGGACATCAAGCTTCGAGTCACGCATGAAACTGCAAGACATCAAGCTTTGAGTCACGCATGAAACTGCAGGACATCAAGCTTCGAGTCACGCATGAAACATAAATCTTGTGCTTTGAAAAGCTGAAAGCAGAAGACTGCATTGAATCAAACCCATGCTTATGATAAACTATGCAAGTACAAAACATGATTATTTTGGACTTTGCAAGATATCGTAAGCGTGGGTTGTTTTTGTTATTATCTGCCTTGCTCTTGCGAATCAATCTTTTGCGGGGATTTGCAGATGACACAGTCATTTTCAGGCTGTTCCTAAGAGTTAAAAACGCAAGGCAAGACATTTTGACATATGGAGAATGGATCTGTTGGCGTATGAAAAACAGATTTTTTTTGGAATAGGGAAGGAGTTGGAGTTGGCTATAGGAATTTTTAGGGGAAGACGCAAGCCTATAAAAAAAGAAGCTTCTAAGGAAGATGCATATATACATGGTGCAGATAGAAACACTGGCAGCAGCGATGGCAGCAGCGATGGCAGCAGCGATGGCAGCAGCGATGCCAGAATTAGAGACAATGGCTCTAGGGGCGGTGGTTCTAGAGGAAAGATATTTGCAAAGATTCAAAAAAAATTGGAAGAGACTAGATACAATAGTGAAAAAATTGACAAATTGACAGAATTTATGATGCAAAACGAAGACGAGTCTCCTGATACATTTTCCAAAAGTCTTGAAAAAAGGCTGCTAGCTGAAAACGAGCCTAGCGCAAATATATTTTTGGGAAGTCTTATGCTTAGTGTCTCTGGACTCTATCTGATTATGTTTTTTGTTGAGATTTTAGAGCTGTTTAAGCCTCGCAGCTCTTACACAGCTGTGATGTTTGCTGTTTTATGTGTCATATCATTTTTCGTGGCATTTGTAGTTGTAGTGACAAAAGGAAAACCAAGGTGGGTCAAGTATTTTATAGTTGTAGGAATGACTCTTGTAGTGGCGATAAATGTCACATTTACAATTTTTGGATTTGCACTTATGTTTTTGGTGCCTATTATGATGTCCTGCAGATATTATAGCAAAAGGATTGTCTATATTGTGAGCACGATTTCAGGCTTAGCAGCCGCCGTGACATCTTTTACTCAGGCTTATGTCGGCGTCATAACAGGCAATTTCAATGTAAATTACTTCATCTTTAAGGATGAGATAGAGATTATAATTGATGGAAGTATATCAGAATCACTTTTAGAAAATGGTTTGATTTCGTACATGGATGTATTCAGATCTTTAGAGCCTGTGCGAATAGCGATACTTTTTATCATATTTCTTGTAGCGATAGGATGCTCAAAAATAGCTCAAAACTGTCTGGAACTTGCAAAAAATGCCGTCATGAGTGCATATGAGAAAAAAAATGCTGAGCTAAAAGCTGAAAATATGAAGAGAAAAATCATGATATCACAGGTTCAGCCACATTTTCTTTTTAATGCGCTTACGGCTATAATGGCAATAGATGATAACCCTCCAGAAACCATAGAGGCTATATCCCAGTTCTCAAAATTTCTTAGAGAAAATTTGAATTCGCTTACAGAAGAGGGACTTGTGGATTTCGAACAGGAAATGACTCATGTGAAGCATTATGTCTCACTTGAAAAACTCAGATTTGGAGACAAGATAAATGTCATCTATCACTTATGCTCAGAGAGCAGACCTGTTCCGCCATTGACTGTGCAGATGCTTGTAGAAAATGCAATTAAGCATGGAATTACACAAAGAGTCTATGGGGGATATGTACTCGTGAGGACATCTTTAAGAGATGGTATATTTTCAATAACGATTGCCGACAATGGAGTAGGCTTTGACGAGAATAAAATCCGAGAAGAAAAAAAGGATCACATAGGAATATTAAGTGTGAAAAATCGCGTAGAGACAATGTGCTCTGGAAAGTTTTTCATAAGAAGCACCGTCGGAAAAGGTACAGTCATCAGAATCGAAATACCAGCATAAAATGCATATGTCCAGCTGTGCATCTGAAAAATGGGATTAAAGAGTAAAGAGGAAAGGTCAAAGATCTGGAAAGCTGCAAGCTCGGAAAGCTGCAAGCTCGGAAAGCTGCAAGCTCGGAAAGCTGCAAGCTCGAAAAGCTAAAGAGATATAAACAAAGACCTGCCGCATTAGCATTTATATGCTAATGCGGCAGGTCTTCGTTCTTGAAAATATGATATCTTCAATTGTATCAATTTTCAACGTCCCATATCAGGAACGATATGCATGGCGCGCCATGTAGGATTCGAACCTACGACCTTCACATTCGTAGTGTGCTACTCTATCCAGCTGAGCTAATAGCGCATGTCGTTGAAAATTTGTAACACATAGATTATAGCCCTAAAAATCAGCTTTGTAAAGTCCTTTTTTTAAAACTGTATCTAAAAATTGTCCGAAATCAGGTGAAAGTTTGCCGAAGCAGTGCTGAAATCGTACCGAAAAAATGATGTTTTCGTCAAATCAGTTAGCTAGAATCTCAATAATCTGAGCCACAGTAGCTCCCTGAGGAATCTCAAAAGTACCATATCTGAGATTTGATTCTTCACCTGCATTTTTTACGTCAAGCTTAAACTGAGACTCATCGCTGATAAGTCCTGCTTCACAAAGGACAGCAGCAATTTTATCGATAGAAGATCCCTTTGCTATCTCAACTGTGACAACGCCAGACGCCTCAGTACCAACAGCATCAGCACCAGCAGCAGCATCAGCACCAGCAGCAGAGGCATCACCCTCGGTCATTTCTGTACCTGCGGCAGTGTCAGTACTTTCTGCTGCTTGTCCATCGGCAGCAGTATTTTCGCCATTTGAGGCAGCTTCTGTACCTGCAGATACATCGGCAGTAACCTCTGACAAGGTATCTGCAGAAGTAGAATAATCCACGATGCATCCTATGCGCCAGAAAATAATTCCAGCAGCAGCTGCTATGATAATAATAGCGACTATGATATCACTAGTTTTATATATAAAATTACGCATAAAAATGCTCCTTTCTGTGAAAATGCGTCAAAATCATGCTTCCTTGGAAAAAGGCTTTAGCAAGAGTATTTAATCTTGCTTTTGGCTCACAATTTACAGCCTGTAATAGCTCGTCAGCTGCAGTTTGAAATAGCTCGTCAGCTGCAGTTTGAAATAGCTCGTCAGCTGCAGTCTAGAATAACTCATCAGCTGCAGTTTGAAATAGCTCATCAGTGACAGCCTGAAATAATTGTAGCACAATTTTTTTTTGACTTCAATTTTTTTGCACGGCAAACAGACCGCGTTACGATAATGTAATATTTTACACAGCAATTGCTGATTCATAAGAATCATACACTTCTTTATGGTTTTGTTTTAACCACCTTTCTACCGAAAACAATTCTACAACTCTTTGCTCATTACTCGCCATACAAGTTGTAACAATTACTCTATCAACTTCTATTCTTATTGACAATCCGAGCAATTCATAAAGATTTGCTAATTCTTCAAAATCATCACATAATGTTTCTGAAATATATGAACATTAAATGACTTAGTTAATTCCTTCAGTAAGGCAATAATCTCTCCATTTTTGTTTTCACGGTATAGGTCAGCAAAAATACTGTCCAATCCAAGAAGCACATCATATTCTTCATTTGAATTTTCAAATTTATGAGCATAGCCGTTATTGTAATAATACGGAATCAAGTAATCGGCATATTTATCAAAATATTCTCCCAATCCAACGCATTTAAGTCTTGATTTAAACTCAGAATTACTCTTAAAAAAGAATCCTTTTCTACTTAAAATCTCAGCTATTTTGGACAGGATAATTTCTTTGTTGTCCATATTTTCCACCATTTATAAAAACAGCTTTTTCGGGTTCTGCCAAGTCAAAATTCATCTATAATATCCGCTTTATTCCTCATCAGAAACCGTTCCGGCCAATTCGATGTATTCCTTCAATTTTTTCTGCAACAGTTTCTTATCAATCAATTTCAGATTATATTCAGAAACCATCGTTGGTGATAAACTACGACTGAGAGCAAATTCTACAACCTCATCGTCCTTGCTTGCACAGAGAATAACACCAACGCTCGGATTTTCATTGTCTTTTTTAACTTCACGGTCAAGAGCTTCAAGATAAAGACTTATCTTTCCAACATACTCTGGTTCGAATTCTCCAATTTTTAGTTCAAAAGCCACAAGGCATGAAAGACCTCTGTGGTAAAACAGCAAATCAATATAATAATCGTGCATTCCGACTTGTACACGATACTCCTCACCGATGAAAGTGAAGTCCTTTCCAATCTCAAGAATGAAATCCTTTAGATTTCGAATAATAGACTTCTGCAAATCCCGTTCAGATATTGGACCTACGTCAATACTTTGGACACAAAAAGTTGAACATTTCTCTCTG
>CAVJDC010000001.1:0-53524 GCA_963648085.1 Anaerovoracaceae bacterium | reverse complement strand
GAGAGCCGATACCTGCTCCCTGCTCCCTTGAGTAGAGATAAACTACAGAATCACCCTCACCGACAAAGTTTGCATTCTGTCCTTCGACTACGTGGAAGATGCAGCGATAGTTTGCATTTGTGTCCATGTCAAGCAGGTTTGTTCCAGCAAAATGGACATTTATATCCTTGCACTGATTGAAATCAAACATGTCGCGCCATTCTGTATTCGAATAATATGTATAACCATATGAAGTTGTTGTCGTAGCGTCATTAGGGACAGCTGCAGTGAGGGATATACTTACATTTTGCAATGTCAAATTTGCACTGCCTACACCATCGCCATACTTAAATGCAAGTCTCTCAGCGTAAGATACACCATCTGTATATACGTTGCCGTTATCATCCTTTGTCCCCTTTACATGGTCACCGACAGGATTGAGAGTATAAGTCTTTCCTTCACCCGCTATGCTTTCGTCCACACCGATGATCTCAACTGCTTCCTCAGTATTGATGGTTATCAGACCCATAGACTGATTGTCTATATAGTATTTACCTCCAGTAGTAATAGTACTTGTGCCATTGCCAAGACCTTCACCTATAAGATACTCACTTGAGGTAACCTTCCCATCACTGACAGCATTGTCTTTATCAGACGCTGCCAGCACAGCAGTATCTTCCTCTGCCAGCACAGCACTATCTTCCGCTGCCAGCACATCAGAATCATCATCCTCTGCAGACATGGCAGCATCTTGACCTGCAGTCATGGCAGCATCCCCCGCTGTCACAGCAGCCAGAGAGGTTGCTGGCGTGAGCGTACATATCGTCGTCACAGCCAAAAGAAGTGCAATGATCTTCTTAAACTCTTTCACTATATTCCTCCTCCTTCTTTGAAAGTCTTCCATCGAGATTTTTAAATATCAAGGAAAAACTCTTCACAGCAAAGCTATCGCTATTTCGCTGCATCATGATTTACAACACACATGGAAGATTGCAGTAAGTATTCCGAATATACATACTGCCATCTTCCTAGGCATTATTCAGGGCAATCCATGCGGCAATCTACATAACAGTCTGTATGACAATGCATATGACAGTCTGCATTACCAATGTTGTTTTACCAATGTTTTTTTACCAATGTTTTTTTACCAATGTTGTTTTACCGATTTTATTTTACCAATGTTTTTTTGTCAATCTTTTTTTCCAATGTTTTCTTGCTATTTTTTGTGTCTCTGGCAGCAGTATGCTATAATGTATCTTTTTTAAATCTGATATAACGCTGCACTGCACCGCCGACTAGGAATATGATCAACATATATAAGATGATGCGCGCCCATCTCGACATATCCTCCTCAGGGGCTTTGTCAGCATCGCTTCCCGAGCCAGCCTGTCCACCTGAAGGATCATCGATTTCCACAAGTTTCGTCGTCTTTGACTTGATACTTGAGATCTTGTCGCTCACTCCGACTTTAGTTGACTCATCTGCCTGCTCGCCGTCATCAGATTGCTTACTATTTACATTTGAGTCACCATTTGAGCCTGAAGTTGTAGAACCTGCAGCAGCTGCGCCTCCCGTAGAGGTTCCATTTGCGCCATTGCTAGTTCCACTTCCTGTCCCATCGCCAGTTCCGTTGCCAGTTCCGTTGCCGCTGCCATTGCCGCTGCCATTTCCATTTCCGCTGCCATTTCCATTGCCGTTTCCGTTGCCGTTGCCATTGCCGTTTCCGTTGCCATTGCCATTGCCATTTCCGTCATTATTTTTATTATTGTCATCTGACGGCTTTGGATTATCATCTGGGGTCGGATCAGGTGTCGGCGTCGGGCTCGGATTTACTTTTGGCTTCGAACTAGGCCTTTTTTCAGGATTATCTTCTGGCTCTTCTTGTTTCTGTTCCTTCGGAGTCTTCACTAGCTTCCATACTGAGTACAGGTTAGCCACACCCTCACACGATGCCGGGTTTATTGTGGCAGGTGTCACAGATGTGTCAGTTTGTGGTGAAAGTGACCATCCAGCCCATTCATATGAATATGTATATTCCTCATCCTCTGCCTTCTGAGGAGGCTGATTTCCATGTCCGATTCCACTTGTCGATATAGAACCTTTTGCCCCAACTACTGTGCCGAGAATCGTACTTCCAGTGTAATCATAGAAGGTTATGCTCGTATACATTTTGCTTTCCCAGCTTAGGATTGGAAGACCACTGTTGATTTTTACGTCATCATCTATGAAATTTCCTTCCGCATAGATTTTGTCTGTCTTCTTGTTTGGTGTAAGGTCCTTCTTGAAATCGGTACTGAGATCTTCAAGCACGGCAGCTGCAGTCGCCGTGGTCACACTTGTAAAGCATGCTGCAGAACTTGGCGAACCATCTTCAAAGATACTGCTTCCTGTAGTGTAACAGTAGCTGACTGCACTTCCAGCCGTTCCGACCAGATATGCTTCACCACCCGAGCTGCTCTCGCCTCCAGAAGTATTTTTGAACCCGCTAGTGCTGTAGCAATAGCTTGTCTCTCCTGTAACCTCGCCTGCAACGCCTCCCTTATGCTTCGCATATGGAGCATCTATGCTGCCTTCACGGCTTCTTGAAAGGAAGATATCTCCCTGCACTTTTCCTGCAACTCCGCCTACAAAGTCCGCATCCCTGCCTTCACTGCTGACAGAACCGCAATTTCCGCAATTGTACATGAATGAATTGCCGGCTGTGCTTCCATCGGAGCTTCCGCCCTTCAGCCATCCTACGATACCGCCGACATACTCGCCCTTGCTGCCATCGTCGATTGCTGACTTGCCGCCGATTACTGCTGCACTTGCAATCTCTCCTGAAGTGCCTGACGCATTCACGACTGTCGCTCCTTCTTTATTTTCATCCTCATAAGGCGTACTGTAACTGTCTACCTTGACATTGTCCGACTCTCCCAGATTCAGACAATATCTCACATTGCCTCTGCTCATCATGCCGACTATACCGCCAACGTAGCTTCCGCCTGTGACAGTACCGCCGTTGTTGCACGTACCATCATCAGAGCCGATATATGCATCACTCATATTTGAACCGATGCCTGAGTCAGCCATACATCCTATAAGACCACCGACATAGTCACCGCCACTTACATCGCCATAGTTATTTGTCAGGATTACGTTTATACCGTTGGAGTTTTGTGCCGTAACATATCCGATGAGGCCTCCAGTATAATGACCGCCTGTGATAACTGCTGATGAAAGATTTATGCAGCTAGTCATCTGGCCATTCTTGCCTTCTCCTGTTCCGCCTGAAAGAAGCTCTACAGACCCAGCAATTCCGGCTGTACACGAACCGCCCGTGACAGATCCGAAGTTCTGTATATTGCTGATATCAAACTTAGATCCAGCTCCAGCTACACCACCGACACTGCATGAAGATGCAGCAGTTACTGTTCCGTGGTTTTCGCAATCGCTGAGGCTTCCTCTGAGATGTCCTGCAAGTCCGCCGACAGCAAGACTCACATTCTGGTTCTTCTCAGCATATTTTGTTATGAATACATTGCGGCTATCTTTGTCACTATAATTCTTATCTATCTCGTAGATATTTTGGATATCTTTAGACAGCTTGGATGTAACTTCAACATTGCCATGATTGCTGCAATTGCTTACATTTCCCACATAACCGCCAAGACCGCCGACAAATTGAGGCGCACTTTGTTCCTTATCCACAAATCCGTCGGAAGCTATTACATTTGCATAGTTGTCGCATGAAGTAGTTCCTGCTGCATATCCACCGATTCCGCCTACATATTGAACTCCAGTGATATCAGCACCTTTTTCATTTGTGCAATTTTCTGCACGTCCCTGAACCTGCCCTGCGATTCCTCCTACATACTGGCTTCCCTGAACCTTGCCATAATTGTGATTGTTTCTCACAGAAACTACCGTCGTCTCGGTTACGTCAGTTGTTCCAGATGAATCAGTTGTTCCAGACGAATAAGTTGTATCAGATGTGCCAGATGTCACTGTTGTTTCTTTACCAATGATATATCCGCCGATTCCGCCGATATAGCTTGCCTTAGCATCGACTAAAGAATCATCATCCTTTTTGTCCTCGTCATCTTCAGATTCGCTATCCAAATCTATATCCTCATTTAGACCGATGTCGGCATGATTCTCACAATCAGACACGCCTGCAGTCGAGTATCCCACTATACCACCGACACAGCTGCCATCTGCATTTATATTTCCGTAGTTCTTACATCCGGTGATCTCGCCAAATGTACCACTGTACCTGCCATCCTGATATCCTATGATACCGCCAGCATAGCTGCAATTATCATTAAATCTGCTATCGAAATAACTCGAAGCAAATACAGTTCCATTCTTTGTATTTGTACAATCTTTGACCGTGCCTCCTGTCTGATATCCTACGATGCCTCCACATCTGACACTTCTGGTAAATTTGCCTATCTTGGCGTTGTTTGTGCATCCACTTATAGTGCCGTTGTGCATCACGCCTACTATACCGCCAATTCCGCCAGTTTTTGCATTGTCAACACTGTCTCCAGATACTACTTTAAGATTGTTCTGACAGCCTGAGATTTCACCGCCTGCCAGACAGCCTGCCACTGTGCCCAGATATTTGCCAGTGACGTCACCTGCCGCTACAGGACCTTGCGCAGCATCTATAGTCACATTTCTCACAGTGCCCTCGACATAGCCGAAAAGTCCCTTTGCATGTGAAATACCAATATTACCAGCTGCACTCGTATAATACGTACTCAGATATACAGTATGTCCATTTCCCTCAAATGTTCCTCTGAATGGTGTAGTGCTGCCGCCATATTTCATGGAATATTCTTTATTATTTATATTGGTAGAATAGTCAATTGCGTAATCTGCAGTCCCCGCTCCTATAGGAACCCAGTAGCAAGTACCAAGCACACCATCGTAATCTGGATTTGCAAGTGAAATGTCAGCTGTAAGATTTAGAGTAATTCCGTCAAAATCGACAGACTTCTTCTTCTCGTCACCATTTGCGTCTGTATATGTCACACCGTAGTTTACAAGATATGATACGCCCGCAAGCTGATAAGGTGTCGATATATCATATGAAGTGGACAGCGGATTTCCCTCCGTGTCAACCTTATACCAGCTTATATCATAATATCCAGATACTCTCGAGCCTGCTGTACCAGTTATATCGCCAGTTTCATCCCAGCTTACTGGTTCACTTATCCAGTGCCTGATGCCTTCCTCCAGATTTACTGTAAGAAGCCCCCACTTAGAATCACTTTTCGGTGCATATTTACCACCGATATTCATCGCAGAACCTTCACCAGTCGATTTCTTTGCTGTATCTATGCCGCCCGCATCACGCTCCGTAGAATAATATGTCACCGTGAATGTGAAGGAATTTGTCAGATGCTGCGTGCCATGATTGAGTGCAGTCTCCTTCAGCTGTGCTCTGAACTGGAGATTGTCACCCTCATAAACTATGATATACTTGCCCCATTCGTCTGTATGGATGCTTCCGCCATTTTCTGCATCATATGTGACTTCGCCGCCAGCATTCACCGAAGCGCCCTGATCCTTATCATTTATGACATACGCATATGGATAGAGATATTCGTCCATTGCCAGCTCTGTCGTCACGCTTGAAGGTACAGTCTTGCTCGTGATATTTATGAATTTGCCTTCACTATCGACCTCCGTACCATTCTTCCTGATTGTAAGATAATAATAATCACTTGGGAACTTGTCAGGACTCTCTGGCAGATATAGCTTGACAGGAGATACACTTCTAAATATCGCACCGATCTCAGTGTCCTCCGTTATGAATGCCATATCACCTTCAAATTTCACGCCATTGATCGTATAATAATCAAGTACCTTTCCTGACTCTGTCTTGCTTGAGAGCTTGACAGTTGTCCCACATGAAACTTTCTCAGATTTCCCGATATCATGCATCGCACCATAGAGAGTTTCAACCGTTACAGATCCGCCCTCAGTATCTGCCACCGTGATCTTCACCTTTGATGTGCATTTTTTGGTTCTGTCTGACGTCTGATAGAACAGAATAGGATATCCGTCATTTTCATTTTCTTCGCTATTTGCTTCAGACGAGCTAAACCATACATCTCCGGCATAGTTGAGTTCATCAACGAAATCCTTCGATTTCATATACGATGTACTTTTCTTGCAGTCTGCTATCATATCAGAAAGCGAAGCGCTCTTATAATATCCTCCGCCAGCTGCACTTGAGGCAAGATAATAAGTGTGAGATATGCTAGGAGATCCTAAATTATTCGTACCTATAGCCATAGCACTGCTTGAGTATCCACTTGGCTTCTTTATCGTCCCGATATTGAAGCAGCTTAGGATATCATTTTCGTTTCGGCCGGCGATACCTCCAGCCATGCCCGCAGAATCTGAAAGTGTATTTTCAACCTTTCCAAAGTTTGCGCAGTGCGCTGTATATCCGCCATTTTCTGCCGCACCGATCACACCGCCGGTACCCTGCTTGTCTGTCGCCCATATGGAAGCTTTATTTATGCAATTTTCAACAATTCCGCCTATGCCGTCTGTACTCGACTTGCCGATTTTTCCGACAATGCCGCCGACAGAACGTCTTCCTCTTATATTTGAGTCTGCAGTGCTGTTTCCTTCAGCTCTCGTGCCGAGCACTATATTTCTGACTGTAGGATTTGTAGGCCAGAGCGCTTCCTCATCATTCTCATGGACACCTAGACGTCCGACTATTCCGATAGACTGACTGTCGCCGTAATTTTCACCCGCCACATATCTGTCACACCATACATTGCAGATAGTATGTCCAAGGCCATCTAGCACACCTGAGAAGGATGAGCTTAAGTGAGTATCACCTATACCTTCATTCTCGTCTATGTCCTTATAGTTCATGAGATACTGGCCGCCTATAGGCATGTAACGTGCATATTGATTTTCTCCGCCCATATCCAGGTCGCTGTCAATATATACATATTTGCCTACAAATGAATATTCGCCATAATGGTAGACATTTGAACTGACTTTGTTGCTGCTTGACGGATCTTCTTCCATGATTTCTTTATGATCCACTATCAGGCTTTTGCCTGTACCACGTCCTGAGTCGCTGTCAGATATCTTTGCTTCTGTCTTTGACGTATCGTCACCTATCACTACATCGATTTCGTCATTATATATACCATTTACGAGCGCAGCAAGACCCATCAGCTGAGCACCCGTACTGATGTAATATTCATCCTCATCCGGGTCAAACCAGCTGACATCTATAGTAAGTCCATCCCACTCATTTGCCTTTGTATATCTTACACAGACTTCAACATCGGCATCAGGCATAGTAAATGTATAATAATGGATCCTCTCCTCGTCCGCACATTCCAAAGTACACAAAGCCTCCTGCATCTGAGTCTTGTCTAAGGCATTTCCCGATGCATCGCACTCAGAAATATCTGCGATACCTGTGATTTCCTTATTGTTGTATCTATACTTATATCTTATCGCGCCATAACCCGTATAATACTCGCCGCGATCCATATCCTTTACAGCAACAATCACGGTCTGCCCTTCAGATGCCTCCGCACTCCCAGAAGTTTCACCGTCAGTTCCTGAAGTTCCACCGCCAGTTCCAGCGGTGCCGCTGCCAGTTCCTGATTCTCCGCTGCCAGTTCCTGATGCTGATTCACTGTCCAAGACACTTATAGAAATGTAATCTTCTGCATCCTTGTCAGCCGACAGCACAGCACCACGGAAAAGATGACCCGCCTCAGTCCTCTCATCATTGTCAAAATCAGAGGTGATCTTATATGCTTTTCCATTGTTTTCAAATTCTGCATATATAGTCACATTTGCATCTGGCATAGTAAACTTGAAGTCACCCTTCTCGTCAGGATAAATGACTGTTTCAGAGTTAATGGCTGTCGATGTTCCTCCAGTTCCTCCAGTCTCTCCAGTTCTTCCAGTCTCGCCGGACTCTCCAGTCTCTCCAGTCCGCTGATCATCAGACTTATCTGTGACATAATATATCTTCTTGAGACTATAATTTTCATTTCTAGGCACTACCACAACAGAAATTTCATTGTCCTTTGCAGCCTGCAGCTCCTGCAGTCCATCCTTTTCAATATCAGCACTCGTAGTAGCCTGAAGAACATTTGAAGCTATATATAAAACGCCCTTCTGAATGTCAGGTGAAACCTTAACTGTGTGAAGCTTGCTAAACTGCGCATGAATCACGATGTCCTGCGCAGGCATCTTAAACGCATATATGCCTTCCGCATTTCGTGTAATCTCAACCTCTGTACTCTGCGAATCTCCGCCTGTACCCTGTGAAGCATCACCCGTACCTTGCGAATCTCCGCCTTCGCTCTGAGTACCCTCGTCAGAGTCCTTCACATATGTATACCACATGCGGCTCAGACCATATCCCTCGGCAGAAGTATAATTTACAGTGCATTCGGCATCTGCCGGCAATGCGATGATGTTTGATTCCTCGCTGTCTGTCTTTATCGCTAAGGTTCCATTTTCGACAGTTTCGTCGATTTTAGCCGTGAAACGCTTTTCATATTCCATCGAAACTGTAACTGATTTTTCAGGCATCACAAAATAAGGTGCAGTCGTATCAGCGTCACTGACCTTCACTTCGTTTCCATCTGCATCCTTTACGACAACCTTCTTAAGGCGGAAATTGTCATTTAGCGATACACTTAGCTTTACGGTATAATTTGGCATAGCTTTCATGCCAACACGACCTGCATCAGGATCATCAGCATGATCTGCCCGGCTATAAGTGATATCCTTTATCGCTGGCGTCACTTTGCCGGCAATGTTCTGTTCCTCCTTCAAAACGCGGCTGACTTCCTCTACGCATATATTTCCAGCCTCACTAGACTCGATATTTACATCATATTCAGTCGCATTGTACATCACAGGAGTAACCCTTATGTTGTGCGCTGGCATGTTAAATTTAATCTCGTGGGTATATACTCCCTTTTCAGTATCATATGTGTATACTGCCTCGGCAACATTCCCATTCTCATCTAGCTTGTCATTGCACAGAGCTTCTAGCTCTTCATCTGTTTCCCACAGTACTTCTCCTGTCTTAGGATCAGTCTTCACTTCTCCTGTCTCGGGATCTTTGACTTCCTTTTCTATCTTGACATATTGAAGCTTATATCCAGCATCAGGTTTGATAAATGCAATCGTGTTGGGATATCCAGAGCCTACACCTCTATTGTCGGTTCCCCTCTTGTAATCAGAACCAGTCCAATAATATTCCCCATGCTCAAATGAATTGTGCTTAATCTTATAAAATGAATAATCTGCATCTACCGTAACATCACTTGCAGGCATAGTTATAGTCACATAACTGGTATATACCTTGGAATTGTCATCAGCTATCCAGATGTATCCTTCGTCTTTATAATCCAGTTTATCTGCGTACTCTGTCAGAGTTTGGATGACTTTTCCATCAGAGTCAGTCAATGTCACTGAATCTAGTGTTGTTATATATGAGTCGTCATTCCAGATTCTAAGATGAACCTTCTGTCCCGCCCTAAGATAATACTCGTTGGTGTAGGAATAAGTTTTACTCGTCGATTTGAAGTTCTGAAGACGATAAGGAGTTGAAGCACCAGAATTGTTGTCTTCGTTATTCTCTATTCCATCTACGCCATAATATCTATAAAAAGGACTTCCGTCAGCATTTGTTACTTCAATTCGTCTTATCTCATTGTCATCTGTATCAGTGCCGGCTTTGACTGTTCCTTCAAAAATCTTCACAGCATAATATTTCTTATATGCCGCATGATATGTGACTTTCTTTATCCTGATACTAGTTCTGTTCTCATCACTGATACTATTTTCCTTTGCAATTGTATCTATAATTTTTGAAGTATCAAGCGTCAGGCTTGTCTTTTCTTCAAGTGCACCCTTCTCATATATTTTAGTGACTTTATCCTTGTACTTATCACCAGTTTTAGCATGATAGCTTCTATCTGTCGCAGCAAGTATCTCTTCTTCAGAAATGTCGGCACGTCCTTCGCCAGTAGTTACTGTGCTGCCATCTGTGCTTTCACTTTCTGTGCTGCTGCCATCTTCTGCATCACTGTTACCTTCAGCGCTGCCACTTTCTGTGCTGCTGCCATCTATAGTATACTCATATGTATAATACATCGAAGAAAGATACCATGCATCCGCATATCCACGTGCCCACGATCTTAATATCGTAATATCCGCAGTGTCGCCATTTTTAATGATATAATTCGTCTTGCCATTCTTCTTGAGTTTGCTTATCCCATTTTCACATGACACATCTGGCGCATCAGTGTCATGATCCGTCACATCATCTGCAAAGACAATCTTCGTGCTTGGTGCTTCATAGCATTCAAACTCAAAGTCGATATCACTGCCTGGCATCGTAATCACATATTTATTATTTTCTCCAGTCAGCACCTGCTCCTGTATATTTCCGTCCTTATCCTTGTATGTATATTTTGCAGATGTGACCGTCCAAAATAGGCTCGGTTCTATCTTAAGAGTGACAGTATCACCTTCCTTAAGCACGTCTTCTCCCTGCTTGAATGCAGAATCCTCCGAGTCCCTGATTGTGTTCTTACTGCTTTCAGAGCCCTCATCTTTACCGCTCTCAGAGTCTTCATCCTTACCGCTCTCAGAGTCTGTATCCTCAGCGTTTGACTTTCTTTCGATGCTCTCAACACTTACAGCAGAAAGCTGTGCCTCTATCTCATCGTCCTCAGTGAGATACTTGTCCCCGCACTTTACGGAAATAGCACCGATTTTATATGACTGTCTCTCGCCATATATAGGTGTAACTTCTACATCACCCGCAGGCATCTCGAAAGTGTACTCCGCCCACTTCGGGCCGCTCTTTTCGTCAGCTTCTCCAGCCGATGTACTGTCATTGCTCTTTGTAACCTCAACCTCTAGAGATTCCTTTTCACCTGCACCGTCACCGCCAGTGCCTTCAGAGCCGTCACTGCCCGTGCCTTCTGATCCTGTATCACCAGTGCCTTCAGAGCCCTCGCCGTCAGTCTTTCCGCCAGTGCCTTCAGAGCCGTCACTGCCCGTGCCTTCTGATCCTGTATCACCAGTGCCTTCAGAGCCCTCGCCGTCAGTCTTTCCGCCAGTGCCTTCAGAGCCGTCACTGCCCGTGCCTTCTGATCCTGTATCACCAGTGCCTTCAGAGCCCTCGCCGTCAGTCTTTCCGCCAGTGCCTTCAGAGCCGTCACTGCCCGTGCCTTCTGATCCTGTATCACCAGTGCCAATATCATCTGTATCGCCACCGTCCGACTCTGACTTTACCTTTTCAACCTTTATGCCCTTCACATAATAATCAGCTTTTGCCTCGACTCTTACCTTTACTTCAGTACCCTCAGTCGCTTTTACAGACTTTGCCTCCTCGTCAGTCTTGTCCTTGAAGTGCTCCGTGCTATAAGTCACTTTCTTTGATGCTTCTTCATCATTTCCAACAGTTGTGACTTCATAAATATCCTTCATCTTGAAGCTTTCACTGTCTGCATCCCACGCAACTTCGAAGAGTTCCCCATTGATTTCGAAATAATGATCCTTACCGCTGCCCAACCAAATTCTCACTACAGGATTTACGGCATTTCCTTCTGCATCCTGATATTCGGTCATTGGCTTTGTAGACTTACCACTAAAGCCTCCTCTTATATATGTCGATCCGGCAACTTCCGTATTTTCTCCGCCATCTACAGATACGAAAATTCCATTTTTATCCAGATTTTCTTTTGCATCTTCCCCATCCTTCATCTGAGATGTATCAAACATAAAGTATGAGTCTTCCGGATTTTCTTTATTTCTCTCCGTAGAAAGATGCGCAGAATTCTCATCTGCCCTTAGGATGACCCCCTGGCCAACTGCATAATTTTTCCCGTCTGCGCTCATCTCTGGAGGTATATTTTTCTTCCTGCCATTGTATTCACATACGACATACAATCCTTCAATGCCTGCCGCACCATTTGAGGCATTTATTATCAATGAATAGTATTTACTGTACTCATAGTTATTAATACGCAGCTTGGATCTGATATGTATATTTTCCCCTGTAGATGAGTCAACATAATATGCCATCTGCCTTGACCTAAGACCTGTCTGTCCAGGCTTATTTACATTCAGCACAATATTTGAATTCAGCTTGAGATCTTGAGTATATTCATTTGCCTCTGGCTTTTTATTGAATTTGTATCCCGATGTATCGAAATATAATATACTATCTGATCCCGTAGTGTCTATCTCAGAGGTTTGCGTCTGCGCACCATCAGAATCTGAACCTTCGTTCACATTCTGCAAATCCGGATAGTCTTCAGCCGGCGATGTGATTTTCAGGCCCTCTAAAGTAAGTCTCACCGGTTTCCATATATTTTCGTCATCGCTTTCAATCATACTCTGAATAGTCAGATTTGTGCACGAAACGCTTTCTTTTGAGTCCGCAGGGGCAAGAGTCAAAGCATTTGTGAACCCAACTTTTCTGGAAGATTCCGGATTTTTGACATATATCATACCATGAGTGTCTTTATCAAGATTATATGTCTTTGGCGTAGTGCTGCTAATATAATATCTTATAGCCTCCGCTGTATCTCCATTCCTAAGGGCACTTGCAACTGTATCTTCCTTCAACTCAATCTCACTTTGATCAATCTCATCATTCTCACTCTGATCAGACTCGGAAGTGTCCTTACCACTGTCAGACTTAGAATCGCCCTCGCTGCTGTCAGCATCAACCTCGCTCACACTAAGTGCAGAAGCTTTATCTGAACTTGACACATCGGAATCCTTGCCCGAGTCCGACTTGACAGAAGCCTTGTCTGCACTATCCTTCGAAGTGTCCTTGTCACCATTTCCATTTGTAAGATTAAAGTAGTCTCCAAGAATAAGTTCCGAAAGATTTCCACTCAGACTGGACTCCGCAAGTCTGGCGAAAGCTCCGTCACCTTCCTCATCATCTTCATTGATATTTTCAGCGCTCGCTTTAGCGCTGTGCTCCGATGCAGTGAAACTGCTAGAGTTTACATGTGAAGCAGAATCTGTCTTTACAGCTGCCGAAACAGGAACAGCTGTGATGCTGCCCACCGTCGATAAACTTATAAATACAAATGTTACCCATGCTACAAGCTTTTTTGAAAAGTTTGACATCTGCTTCCCCTCTCTAAAAAGTCCTCATCTTAGACATGTCTCTAAAATGTCCTCATCTTAGACATGTCTCTAAAATGTCCTCATCCTAGACATGCCAAAACACGAAGCCGATCCTCATCGTCCTCGTATCTCAATCTTTTACCTACTTTTTTGGTCGGCATTTTGCTCGCAATCTACCATTTTGCACTCAGATACTCAATTTACCCTCAATCACTTCAATGCTCCACAATACGTCTCTGAGTATACAATCATTTCAAAGCCTTACATCATATGCCGCAATCTTAATCAGCTGCATCTATATCGTACTTCGACGCACTCGACTCAAAATGCCGCAGCACACAGCTTCTATCCGTAACTAGCTCGAAATGCTGCAGCACACAGCTTCTATCCGTAACTAGCCCGAAATGCCGCAATGCAACTAAATACTCTATTTGTCCGATTTATAGTGGTTATAGCAGCACTTTACAACTTTGTCACTGCTAACTTGCAAAAGTCTGGTGCTGTGCATTCATAACCCGACCTGTGTTCATTCTATCATTAAATTGTTACAGATTTGTGAAATTTATAATAAAAAACATCTTGCTCTGCATATTTCTCCTTCAAAATGAACAACACCTGACGCCACACATTCTAAACACTATTCATTTAAAAGAATTCCAGCAATTTGATGAACCCGCATGCCTGTAAAGACAGTAACTATCAGGCGCTGCATTATTATCATCAGTATTATCATCACCGCAGGAAACTTCATGTCAATGCCGGAAACTTTACACCGCAGGAAACTTCATGTCAATGCCGGAAACTTTACACCGCAGGAAACTTTCCGCCGCAAGAAACTTTCCGCCGCAAGAAACCTTGCGTTTACGCGAAGCTTCCATGTGTAAAGCTTTCCTTCCCCATAAAAAATGCCCGCCCATGTCGGGCGAGCATTTTATCATTCTGTTTCACTTCACGACTTCGTGACTCTCACAACTCTGCAGCTTTTCGCAGCTCTGTGACAACCCAGAAATTTTCTTATGGACGCAGACCAAGTCCGCCTTCGAGAGTAATAGTCTCTCCAGTCATATACTTGAAGTCTGGAGTCGCTAACTGTACGCATACGCGGCCGATGCTTTCTTCAGGATCGCCAAAGTAACCCATCGGTGGAGTATGTACATTCTGTTCATATGCTTCAGGATAATCTCTCTTGAAATTTTCAAGCTGAGCTGTCCATGCAAGCGGACATATAACATTTACATTTATGCCATCCTTGCTCCATTCTGTCGCTGCCACACGAGTAAGACCTCTTATGCCCTCCTTCGCAGCAGCATATGCACACTGACCATAATTTCCAAATAATCCTGCTCCAGATGCAAAATTTATCACGCTTCCCTTTGCCTTTGCAAGATATGGATAGCATGCACGCATATAATAAAATGCAGCATAAAGACCAGAATAAATAGCAAGATTAAACTGATCTGTCGTGTGATCTGCCAGTGTAACTCCAGATGCAGATGCCTGAGCACTATTTATCAATACATCTATCCCGCCAAATTCCTTAACTGTGGTATCTATGACATTCTTTACAATAGCTTCATTGTCTTCACCAGCTGCTACATTTGCTTGGATCGGAAGTACTTTTGTTCCATACAGACGCTCGAGTTCTTCCTTAGCTTCTTCAAGCTTCTTCAAATTTCTTCCAGTAACAACTACATTTGCACCTTCCTTCGCATATGCTGTAGCTATTCCATATCCTATAGCGCCTGCTTTACCATTTGAAAGAACGGCTCTTCCGCCTCCAGTTATGATAACTGTCTTACCTGTCAAGATTCCCATTTAATATACCTCCTAGTATTCTCCTTATCCTGATATCCTAAATATACTTGATATGCTTGTTGGTATATCCGATATGCCTGATATACTTGATATCCCTAACATATTTGGATATGCCCAACATAACTTGATATGCCTGACATAACTTGATATGCCCAACATAACTTGATATGCCTGACATAACTTGATATGCCTGACATAACTTGATATGCCTGATATACTTGATATCTCAAAATCATCAATATTTCCAATATCTCAGATATCTTCTCGCAATAACCTTTGTGCTATTATAACAGTTTTTTTCGCTATTTAAAATACATTTCAATGTATACATCATTTCGTCGGCAGCGCCAGGCTTTTAGCCAAGCAATTTCACTCGATTTTGCCAGCCAGCAGCGCCACCCCCTTTCGCTAGTCTGTGGTGCTAGCCAGCAGCGCTCGTCGGCAGCGCCACCCCCTTTCGCTAGTCTGTGGTGCCAGCCAGCAGTGCTCGTCGGCAGCGCCACCCCGAAAACAACAAGCCAGCACCCCTGAGAGTGCTGGCTTGTATATCGCCTTATGCTATTTTCTTTACTGATGCTATTTTCTGTACTGAGTACTAGAGCCGCGCAAGAGCTTGCGCACTCTTTTGAAGCATCTTATCTACTTCTCATAAGCCAGCCAGTCTGGGCTTTCGATCAGCTCAGTCCATGTCTCTGTGCCATATATGTCGCGCACGTAGTCGTGGCTGTTTGAAGCTTCCTGCATAGCGAGATAGTACCATGCGGAAGTGTTGCTGTTGTCGTAGAATTTCTTCATGCTTTTGAGAAGATCAGTAGTTGACTTTGGATTTCTATTAAGGATTCTGTTTATCATAGTAGCAGTCTCTGCTCTTGTGATATCCTTTTCTGGCTTGAAGAGCTTTGTGCCATTTACTGTATATCCTTCAATGAGACCTGCATTTGCTGCGATACAGATTTCCTTGTATGCCCAGTGAGTCGTCACTGAAACGTCCGCAAATCCAGCGTCTTCAGTTTGCTGCTGAAGCTCTGTCTTGAGGAATCTAGTGAGCATGACTGCAAGCTCAGCTCTTGTGACAGGAGTCTGAGGGCGGAAAGTTCCATCCTTGTAGCCATTGATAATTCCCGCATTTGTGAGAGTTGAAATTGCTGTATTGTACCACCAGATTGCATCCACGTCAGAATAACTATTTGTCTTTGTGAGATATTTTGTGCGAACGTCATCATCTAATAGTCTAAAGAATACTGTAGCAATCTCCGCTCTGGTAATAGACTTCTCCGGCTGGATCACTTCAGCTATGCCATCTTTATTCTTGTCATATCCGCAGAGATATGAATAATGATTTGCTGTATCTAAAATATCTGTCTTTTTGTCTGGTTCAGTCGGATCCGTATCCGTATCCGTATCTTTATCTGGAGTAGTATTTGAATCAGATCTGCTGCTGCTTCCTGAACCCCATACAGCATCGAGTCTTACATATCCATAAGTTCCATTTAAAGAATAATTCTTCGAATAAGTCTTGCCCAATATCCAGCTTGGCACTGCAGTCTGCCTGTCAGGAAGCACTACAGTGACCTTCCATCCTTTAAGCGAATATCCACTGCGAGCAGCAGTCGGAAGCTTCTCAGTAGAATCTGCACTATAGTTCATCCAATATTCTATAGGTGCAAGCTCATTCGATTCTCCGTCTACAAGCTCATCACGAACAGGATCTCCATCCTTATATACAGTCCATGCATCGTCATCTAACTCTCCGCCATTAAGATTCAGTGCTATGGTATATGGGATAGCTTTCCACTTAGCAGTGAATGTGTAATCCTTGTCTGGCATCTTCGATCCGTTCTTAAGCAGATCCTTAGGAGTTATCTCCTTGTCGCCATCCTTAGCAGTCCAGCCATCAAAAGTATAACCATCTCTTACAGGGTCAGAAGGAGTAGTTATTTTACCAAGATCCTGGCCATAGACTACTGACTCTGAGTAAGAAGAAACTGGATTATTATTATTATTTTTATCATTTACCTTGCCGCCATCTGCATTCCATTCTATCTTGTGATTATTTGGAGTATAAGTGACAACTTCAGTCTTTGGCTCTGCAGGCATCGTGCCATTTATATATGTGCGGCTTGCGGTATAACCAGTAAACTGAGGCGTTTTTATAGAATATTCCTGCTCATATTCATAAGTGATTGCTTCACCGCTTTTAACATCATTCCCGTCCTTGTCCTTGGCAGGAACTGTAGATTTGTCTGACATTACATAATTTACAGTAAGAGGATATCTTGTCGCATCCCAGATTACTGTAATAGTAATATTTGCATCAGGCATAGCAGGCAGCTGTCCTTTTATGACATTAACTCCTCCTGCTGTCTCTGTCTGTATTCCCTTGCCATCGGCGTCAAGTTCTTTATCTCCGCTGTCATCGACACTCCAACCATCAATCTTGGCTTCTGCTCTTGCAGCGTCCGGAAATACCAGCGTCTCTCCATAAGGAACAGTCTGTGTAAAGGATGTTACCATCTTGCCGGAAGTATTCTTTACCGTGCCCTTATTTCCGCCTTTCCATGTAACTGTATAACTATTTTTTTCCCATATCGCAGTAAGCTTTACATTGCCATACTTGCTTGGACCTACTGTAGTCGTGGACTTAGAAATCGTATTTCCCCAGTTGTCAAGTCTAGCACCTGTCTGCTGGACAGAAGAACCTTCCACGGTCCATCCCTTGAAGGTATATCCCTTGCGGGCAGCAGTCCTGAGGGTAATCTTATCTTCAACAGTATAAGACTGAGGAGAATCATTGCCCTCGACAATAGTGCCTCCCGCAGCATCATATGTTATCGTATATTCTATAGGCGTATATTCTGGTTTGATAATTACATTTGACGGCTTTGAAGGATCAAATGGATTGTCCTGCCATTTCCCCGTATAACCATTTATCGTCGGAACATCCGGTACCTTATCATCATCAATAGTTGGATCTTCTACAGTGAGATATATAGGATTATCTGTAGGAACCTCCGTGCCATATTTATTTACATATGTAGCTGTATATTTGATAGGCTCCCATTTTGCGATGAGATACCAGGTCGTATTCATGACGAGTGGATTTTTGCGTGAAATATCGAGCTTAGCTTCTGTCATGCCAGTAGAAGTCTTCACATGCCATCCGTCAAAAGTATAACCGGTAGGAGTGACCATATTGTTTGACGAAATGAGGCTCGTGACTTCCTGATACTTACCATCCACTTTCGGATATTCTTCCATATATACTGATTCCGGGCAATTTTTCCCATATGACATATTTTTATATGTCAGGACAGTGCCATTTGGATCATATATCAGCTTTGGCGTAGCAAGGTCGATATCTTCACCATCGCCAGTATATTTTGTTCCGTCAAGAGGCAGATATATCAGAAATTTTTCTTTATAGACGTCCATATTCTTTAGGCCGTTTGAAAGGTCATCTTTTTTTATCTTGAAGGAGTAAATAGGCTGCTCTTTGTTCATCGTGATATAGCCGCCGCCTCGCTGCATTTGTTCAAGATTATCAAAAGTCAGCTGCAGATATTGATTTACATCAGGGTTAGACAAAGTATCCGGATTCTTTGCCTGATATTTCAGATTTCCTGATTTGTCGCCTTTTCCTTCATTTACGGTAATAGGAACTTCTACATTGTTTTCCATATATGCACTAGGAATGAGTACCTCCGCAAATTCGGAATCTTTCTTGTCACTTGAAGTATATACAGGTGAAAGACCCTCGCCGAATCTTGATGTGAAGTCTATGCCTCTTATAAGATAAGTTGCTCCGTCCTGAATATCTGTCCGTACAATAGATACCGTAATCTTTACGAGAGAGTCATCATCCTCATCATACTCGAGACTGAAAACATATTTGAATTGAGGATTTTCTTCCGAAGATAAAGCTGTATTGCAGATGTCACACATGCCGTCCTTATTTTCATCCACGCAATCCTCTCTGCTTTCCTTTGTGGACAAACTGCCTGAAATCTGATAATCTCCGATAAAGTTTGCCGATATCTCAGTCTTTAGATGCTTATTTACACCACAGTTCATATACGTAGTGCTGATCGTTTTTCTCTCAGCAGCAGCATTCGAGACAACAAGCCCACTGCAAAGTGAGAAAGCCATCGCAAAGCAAAGAACCAATGCCAGCATCTTTCGTAGGTTTACTTTCATCGATAAAACTCCTTTCATCCGATATTTTGCACAATCTTCCTAAATATAATCTTCCAGAAATCATATGTGCTCTGATACTATGCTTAACCCAGTGCTATTCAACGTTGACTCAGTTCTATCCAATGTTAACTCAGTGCTATTCAACGTTGACTCAGTTCTATCCAATGTTAACTCAGTGCTATCCAATGCTCAGAAGCGCCATTCATCTCGTAAGTGTGACCATTTGCTGCTTCCTGAACTGCAGCATAGTACCATTGTGCAGTATCACTGTTGTCTGTGAAGTTCTTCATGCTGCTAAGCATACCTGAAGCTGTTATGGTGCCTCGTCCAAGTAGTTTATTTATCATAGAGACAGCTTCTGCACGCTTTATCTGACCATTTGGTCTGAATGTGCCGTCTGTATATCCATTTATGATTCCGGCATTTGAGAGAGTAGATACATATCCGAAGTACCACCATTCGGAGCTTACATCGCTAAATCTGCCAGCAGTCGAGCTTGACGATGATGCACTGTTTGACGATGATGCACTGTTTGACGATGATGCACTGATAGTGGCATCGTCGAGCAGACAATAAAGCATCTTTGCTACTTCAGCTCTCGTAATCTTTCCATTTGGGCGGAATGTGCCATCCTTGTATCCCGAGATGACACCTGCATTGCTAAGTGTGGAGACAGCCTCACAGTACCATGCATTAGCAGGTACGTCTGAAAAGCTATTTGACGATGTCTTATACTTCGCAGCAGAGCTGTCATCAAGAAGTCTGTAAAGCATAGTTGCTACTTCAGCTCTTGTGATAAGTCCAAGCGGCTTCACAAGCTCAGCCACTCCGTCACCATCAGAATCATAACCACTGAGATATGCCTTGTGATCTGTCTTGTTTAGTGCGGGCTTTGTGCCGTCAGTATTGCCATTGCCATTCTCATCGCCAGAGCCATCTCCGGAGCCGTTTCCATTCTCATCGCCAGAACCATCGCCAGAGCCGTTTCCATTCTCATCTCCGGAGCCGTTGCCTGAGCCGTTGCCTGATCCATCTCCCGAGCCGTTGCCAGACCCGTTGCCTGATCCATCTCCCGAGCCGTTGCCAGACCCGTCTTCAGGCTTTACGACAGTGCCGCTGCCGTCGGTCTTGCCGTCGGTCTTGCCATCTGTCTTGCTTGAATCATCAGCCTTCTTTATAGAAAAATCGTAGCTGTCTGCGCTCACTCTGCCATTTTCAAGCGTATAATCCTCTTTGAACTGGTTTTTTCCATCTACCTTGATTATTTCTCTATCTTCATAAACCTCACCAAAGACAGACGTTATCTCCAGGCTGTCTGTCGATTCCACATCACAGGAAAATGAGAAGAGCTCAATTCTTCCATTTTCTGGATATACGTCGATACCTTTCATCGTAATGTCCATGTAGACTGCTTCAGTTGATTGAAGCCCATATATGCCTGCGCCATTTTGCCATTTAATAAGAGACGGCTTGAGATATCTGACGGTACCTCCATTTTCCGTGATAAGAGGTGTACCCTTGAGATCTTCATTGTACTTAAAGCCACTGCCTAGATCCATGATATAATCGATTCCCCAGATATTGTAGAATTCTTCCTCAGGATTTTCGCCATTGTGGCTCAGATATACCTTGACATTTAGAGTATCACCGACCTTCAAGCTCTTTGGCATGCTGCCATTTACATCAAGCTCTACATCAATGACATACTCAGCCTTTTCTGCCGCCTGTGAAAATATAGGTATATTCACACACAAGACCATGCTGAAAATCAGCACGATTGAAATCATTTTTCTCAACCTAAACACCGAAACCTCCTTTTTCGCACTCCTTTTTCACACTCCATCTGGCCTAAATATTTAGCTGTGTCGCATTTTTCTATTTTCAACACAAAGCGCACGCCACATTTTTCACATGGCATGCTCTTTCTGATGAAAATACCTATCCGCCGGGCACCCGCAGGCACCCGGCGAACATTGCATTTTCTAATCCGTCCTTATTTTAAGCGTCAGAAGCTATTAACTTAAAAGGAAATAGCTCTCAATACATGCGTGAAAAACTTAATCTAAGTAGAGGATTTGTTTTAAAATATTTCAGGATAATTACGATAAATATATAATCATTATCCTTAGAGTCTCAAGCTCTTGATATTAGTAAGCAGTACCACGAGCAGCGATGATATCTTCTACATCCTTGAGGCTTCCTCTGTAAGTAGCGTCAGCTGTAGCAGTATTTGTATCACTTTCGAGACGTCTTTCTATGCTAACCTGGCCGTTAGTGTAGCAGTCACCGTGAGAGATGAGGAGCTGGTAAACCTGAGTAGCATCGTTGTTATCGATTACGCCATTCTTATTTTCATCTGTATCCTTGTTGTAGTCGATCTTGATGCATGCAGAACCATCTGCAGCAGAAAGCTTGCTGATTACATAGTCGATTCCGTGATCATCAAAGTCTGTCTTAGGGATCAGATATACAAATACTGACTTGCCATCGATCTTGTAGTTTTCATCTTCTGAGATGAACATTTTGTTGCCGTCATAAGAAACGTCATAACCTTCACCCATCTTAGGGATTCTGATCATGTACATGTCTGTAGTTGCATACATGTAATCTTCTACTACGATATTCTTAGCGCCTGCTACAACATAAGTAGCTGTATAAGTAGTTTCACCAGTTGCTGGAACTACTTCTGGAGTCCAACCGTCAAATTCATAACCAGTATTTGGATTTACTGCTGGATCTTCTGGAGTCTTGCTGTAGTCTGTAGGAACTACTTTGTTTCCATCAGCGCCAGCACCATCGATAGTACCGTGGTCGCCTGGCTTAAATGTGATATCGTAGCTTACAGGAGTGTATGTTACTGTAACTTCTACATTCTTAGCTGGCATAATGCCTGCTACTTCTGTATCATTATTTTCATCAACTGTGATTCCAGCGCCGTCTGTAGCAGCAGTAATCTTAGCTGTGTAACCAGTCTTTTCTGGGATAGCGTAGCTGATTTCTGAGCCGAAGTCTACCTTTGCAGTATAATCAGCTGGAACTTCTGAATCATCTGCAGCTGCATGCTTGATAACGAGATCATATGCTATAGCCTTGTACTGTGCAGTATAAGTAGTTTCACCAGTTGCTGGGTTGATTTCTGGATTCCAACCTGTGAATTCATAACCCTCATCTGGAGTTACTGCTGGAGCTTCTGGAGTCTTGTTGTAGTCTGTAGGAACTACTTTGTTTCCGTTGTCGTCAGCATCAGCGATAGTACCGTGGTCGCCCTCGTTGAATGTGATATCAACCTGATTTGGACTATACTTTACAGTAACTGTGATTCCGCCTGCTATCATAGTGCCTGCTACTGCTGTATCAGCAGCATCATCAACTGTGATTCCAGCATTTTCAGGATCAACTGCAACGATCTTAGCTGTATAACCTTCGATTGCTGGAATAGCTTCTTCAAAGGCTGCGTCGGTAGCAACTTCCTTATCGATATTTGCAGGAAGTTTTATAGCATCATCAGATGTGAAGTTGATCTTCAAAGACTGTGGAAGAGCATTATAAGTTGCTGTATATTCGAGAGTAGGATTTTCGCCAACAACTTCTGCGATTTCTGGATTCCAACCTGCGAATTCATAACCAGCTGCTGGAGTTACTTCTGGAGCTGTTGGTTCCTGACCATATTCAGTTTTAACAGTTACCTTACCATTAGCATCTTCACCTGCAAGTGTACCGTGGTTACCGTGGTTGAATACTACGTCATAAGTCTTAGCTTCCCAGATAGCCTTGTATGTGAGATCCTTAGCTGGCATTTCAGCTGCGATTTCATCAGAAGCATCTACTACGCCATCATCATTTGCATCCCAACCCTTGAATTCGAAGCCTGTTCTTGTAGGATTAGTTGGCTTAGTAATTTTCTTGCCTACAGCATAAGAATCAACCTGATCTTCTGGATCTTCTTCGCCAGCTACTAGTGGCTGGTGGTTCCAGTCCCAAGTTACTGTATATTCAGTAACATTTGTGAATCCGATACCTTCAGTTACTGGATAGTTTGAGCTACCATCACTGTACATGCAGTTCTGGTTTACGCTTCCCTCTTCAAAATCTACAGGGAGGCAAGTACCACTAGCTACGTCATCATTCTTCAGCATGAATGTAAGTGTAGCGAGGAGATAATCGTCAGTACCATCAAATGCATATTCTGCATCCAAAGTCTGGATTCTGTATGTGCCAGCTGCTTCATCATTCTTAACAGTAACCTTATTTGTGAGGCCCTTGTCATATGAAACGCTTATGAGCTGGAGATTTTCCTTATCATATTTGATAGTAGAATCGAGACCCTGTAAGAAGCTTGCATCAGAAGTAGTCTGGAGACGGAATTCTACGTCTACTAACTTGCCAGATTCGATACCATAGTCACCATTCTCATGCTTATTTGCTGCACAAGTCTGGTCAGCTGCTGCTGCAGCACTGTCAGTACCCTTATTTTCAACTGTATAAATCTTTGTAGCTGTGAGATAGAACTTGTTATTTCCAGTTGTCTTGTCTGGACCTTGTGTGCCGCATACTTCGCACTTCTGGTGCTGTACAGTACCATCAGCTGTAACTTCTGGTTCACCGTCAGCCACCCAAGTGTGATTGCCTGTAGCTGGGATTTCTACTGTATCTAAGTTTCCGCAAAGTGTACAGCTTCTAGACTTAGAACCAGCCTCTGAGCAAGTAGCTGCTTTATCAATAGTGAACTGGCCATAAGAATGAGCAACTGTTTCCTTGCTGATTGTTTCAGTCATAGCAGCATTTACTGCGTCACATGCTTCGCCAGCCTTGCTAGTTACGCTAATCTTGTTTGCGCAGTGATATTCTATCTTACCATCTACACCGCAAGTAGCTGGAGTTGTAACTGCATTCGTATAAGCATGATCTTTGTCATCGATTGAAGTTACGCCCTTCCAGAACAGGAAGCCGCCTGCTGCTGCACCCTTGTGACCTGTAAGAACTGCGCCAGTGTCATCGATATAAACGAACATGTTATTCATATCTGCAGCAGAGTAGTTGATTTCTCCTCCATTTACAGAGATGCAGCACTCGTCGCCTGCTAAACCAAGAGCAGAGAAAGGTACAACCTTTTCACCTGCAGCAACTTTTACAGTAGTATTTCCACCCTTTACGAATGAAGCATCTTCAGCAAGAGCTTCGGCAGAATCACTTGCGAGAAGCTGAGTGATGTTCTTTTCTGTACCATTTACTGTGATAGTCTTTTCGTCAGTGTTGACTACGTTGATTGTAAGAGTAGAATCAGTTGCTCCTACTAATTCTGAATCCTTGTTTAAAATTTCATTGGCGAAAATAGTAAGCGAATACTGACCAGAAGGTGTTCCTGCAGGAACGTGGCACACGAAAAGTATTAATTCTTTTTCGTTTTCAACATCTGCACCAATATTTTCGTATCATACCCAAACACCTACACCATCTTCAAATTTATCATTTTTGTCAGCAGATCCATAATTTTTGTTGTAGTCTATCGAAGATTTTTTACCTTTCATGGCATTTTCAAGTTCATATTTGAAACCTGCTGGTTCTTCTGTAATATAACCTTGACCGCCTGATATATGCCACGTTTCATCCATAATCATAGAAGCATAGAAAGGGGTATCTTCTGTGTCATTTACTAGTATAGTATCGTTGGGTATAACGTTGGAATTTTCATCTGTTCTAAGAAGCTGAAGTCCTAAACCATCTACTGGGTCTTGGTCTGCAGCAGCGTATGATGGCACAGCCATAGCAGTTATCATCATTGCTAAACATAGAACTATAGAAATAAATTTTCTTTTCATAATATTTTTACCTTTTTTAACTCAAAAAATTACCAATTTTACCAAGCTGCGGCTTCTGCTTTTATATTGATTTTCATCAGAATACTACAGTCGCTAACAGCAATTGTACCGTCTGCGTTAAAATCTGAAGCCAGCGCGTCAAACCCAACTGGCATCTCAAGAGCCTTTATATTGATTTTCTGAAGTCGAGAAACGTCAGTTACTTTAACCACGCCGTCGTAATTGAGATCACCCTTCATCGCCATCTCTACCTGGAATGCTCCGTTCAGATCTGCAGGTAATGCAAAGAGGTATGTATTTGCGGTCTCCGTCTCTGCAGCTGCAAGCGAAATCCACGAAGTTCCATTGTCTGTCGAGATAGCTACTAAGCAAGGATTTTCACATGCTACTGTGAAGGTATCTCCTGCTGAGTAAGAGTTTCCGTTTACAAATGATGTAGTGATGCCTGCTGTTGTAAAGTAATCTGCGACAGGTTCTATAAGTGTACCTACAAATCCTGTCTCAGGCTCTGTGGCTTCCTCCTTAGATACGATTCCGCTTGTAAATGTAACTTCATCGATCTGAGTGAAAGCATTATCTGCAAAATAGCTTATAGTCGGTGTCCCATTTGCAGATCCCTTAGCAACATTGACAGTGTACTGTGTACCTGCTGCAGGAGCTGGTAAAGTCAAAGTCACGAGTGTAGCAGGAGCTGTTGTGTTCTCTATCGCAGCATAAGCGATGTAGAGTGTGCCATCAACAACATTTGAGCTGCACAGACCCGTAAGTGCGCTGTCTGCAGTTGCTGTGGTATTTGTATTGTCCATTGTAAAGCTTGCGCCTGTAAGCGTAATTGCAAGGTTCATCGTCGCTACCCCGCTGTCAGCGGCAGTAAGCTTGATAGGCACCTGAACTGTTTCGGCATCTGCTGCGGCAGATACTGACTCAGCAGCGATTGTGGCGCCTGTGCTGGCAAAAGCCATAGTGCTCGAAAGAGTGAGCATCATTGCAAGTACGAGTAACAGACTGAGTATCTTTTTTGCTCTCAAATCATTTCTCCTTTCGCAATCTTCTAATAACCTTCATTTTTCAAAAGCTAAATTCTAGCTTTTGCATTTATCCTTCTGTGCTGCATGTCTTTTTCATATGACAATCTGCTTGGCAAAACGATATGTGGCGTGTCACTCGTCAAGATGATATGTGATATATCACGCGTCAAGATGGTATGTGATATGTCACGCGTCAAGATGGTATGTGATATGTCACGCGTCAAGATGGCATGTGATATGTCACGCGTCAAGATGGTATGTGATATGTCACGCATCAAGATGATATGTGATATATCACTCGTCAAGATGATATGTGATGTGTCACTCGTCAAGATGCCGAGCTAGATATGCACACGTTCTTACTAGGTGATGGTTCATTTGGATATAAGCGGATCCGCTTTCAATTTGCCGAGGTATCAGACTTACTTCGCAGCAGCTGCGATTTTGCTGTCTTGCGATCTCCCTCTGACATCTGAAGCAAATATTCAGCCTCACGTATAATGCTTCCTATAGTGTGAGAATCACCATGTCGTGGCATTACATGGCGACCATGTATCACAGCTTTTTAAAGCATTCCATCTTTCGATAACTTGCATCCTGTCACATATGTCACCAAGTGCGATATAAAATGATGATACATAGGTCACATATACCAGTCATACGAAAGATGCATCTTATGCCATTGCGGACAACCATTCCATAGCATGATACGGGCGGAATCACAAAGGAAAGCGATGATTCTGTCCATATCCAACATGCATTTCTTTTGAAATCCAGTCATACGGCAAGCATACGCAGCACCGCATAAGCTGCGTATCTGACCATATGGCCATGTGCTGAATGATAAATGTATAAAAACTCAGACTTTTTTATATGAAATCCCCGAGAAAAACGTGAAGAACCAAAAATACCTGGGTGCCGAGCCTTTATATATTTACCATTCTAAAAGCACTCTATTTCCAAAAAATACGCAAGCCCCCTTTCAAAACAGGATTTTACCTTGCCAAAATGCAAAGTCGCACTCGATATAACAACAAAAAGAGCCTTCGCTCGCTGTTTTATACGAACATTGACCCATTATTAATAAATTAAGCGCAGCAAGTTTATAGACATTTCCTTTTAACGGAAAATGCGAATTGCGAATTTAGTGTATGCAGAACATATTCTTTTTATTCTTGTGCAACTATTTCCAACTCACATATATTTTAATGTACTGTTTTATCATTGTCAATAATTACTTTTCGTAAATCAAACACATTTGTCATAATTTCGTCACATAGTTGTTTGACGTTTCTTGATATACTAACGTCTTTTGAGTATTCTTGCGTGTATGTACATTCATTCTTTATAATAAAAATGCCGCATCTGTTGATTTATCAAATCAACAGATGCGGCAGCTATTATCTTGCTGTTCGATATTTGAGATTCTTCAGATTGGATGATTCGGAATGACACCCGTGTGATTTGTCGGGGATATTATCTGTGATTATACGTAACAACAGCGAGGTGAAGGAGTTCACCTCGCTGTTGTCAGCATTTGTTTTGGTTCTGTTCTACTTTTGATTTTTGTTGGAGAGATTTTTATGAAAAGAATTTGTAACTAGGAGTTGCTCTTCTCCTTGCTACGGTTTATATATTAAACCTCTTTTGTGATGATTATATAAAGAAATCTTGTTGTTATAGAAAAAACAATGTCTTTTTTCTGTAATATTAGACATACCTCCGGAGAATTGCATTGAGGTAGGACTCCCATTGCTCTGGCTGAGGATTTTTTTCGATAATAGATTCAAATCTGCTGCGCTGCGATGGTGAAACCGCACTCATATGCTTATATTCCTCAACCATCCCATAGCGACGAGCAAGCTGATACATTCTCTGCTCATGCTGCGGCAGATTCAATATCTCATCTATCGTTGCGAGCATCGTCTCTTTTTCACTTATAGGATGTGCAAGGGAACCGACAAGATTCACTATGTGGTCGCTGACTACATGAGTTTGCGTAGTCTCGATAAATGCCACGAGATCTCGTATCTCTCTAAGCTTCTCAATGTCAGACAATTCTGTAAATTCGCCACTCTGCAGCATGCCAAGCATCTCAGATTCCAGCTTCAATACAAATGTCCTCAGTCTTACAAAATCAGGATTTATCTGATTTACTACATATGCTGTATCGTGTGCGTTTTCTTCTGTAAATTCCTTGCCTCCGATTCCTGGCATGAAATACACGGACAGCTCCATTCCAGCTTCTTTTATCTTTCTTCCGCCGTCTATTTGCTGTTCTTGTGTCAATCCTTTGTTTATCATCCTAAGGACATTGTCGGAGCCTGACTCGAAGCCTGAATGTATGCGGTCAAGACCGCTTTCTCTCAAAAGCTTCCATTGCTCTAATGACCATCTTGAAAGAGTCTCTGCCCTGCCATATGTCGTCACTCGCTTTATATGAGGAAATTTTTCTCTAAGATATATAAGTATATCTGCGAGCTTTTCTGGCTTCAGGGCTATGGAATTTCCGTCTTGAAGAAATACTGATTCGCCTCCACTTGCCAGCCAATTGTAGACCATATAAAAGCACTCGAGCTCACTCTGCGTGAATTTTTCAATGTGAGCATATAGCTTCTCCTTGACAATCCTGCCGTCCGATGAAGCAGCATCACTTATGATATCGCGGAAGTAAGCCATGCTGTCTATGTTCTTTTTAACATCATCAGGCTTTATCACATGAAATGTCGATCCTCTGTAAACTGTACAGAATCGGCACTTATTCCACGTGCATCCCTGCGTGATCTGAAGCAGCAGGCTTGATGCCTCACTTGGAGGTCTGATAGGTCCTATTTCAAAGGATCTGTCTGTCTTGTATTCGCTCATATTGCCTCCTTAGTTTTCATGCCATGAAGTATCGCACGATCAAAGTCACGAGAGTGCAGCAGTTAATTTTTTGTCCTCAGCTATCTGATTGGATTGAAGTCCTCATCATTTTTTATCGCTTGTCTGAGATTTTCTATATGTCTGATGGTGCAGTCTCTTGCTGCATCAGCATCTCTTCTTTCAATTGCTTCAAGTATAGTGCTGTGTTCCTCCGTAATATCCTGGGCACGCTTGCTTGACTTAAAATAAATATATCTAAATCTTGTGACCTTCTCTTGCAAGTCGTGGCATAACGAAATCAGATATCTATTTCCGCTGCCTTGATTTATCAGATCATGGAACTTTTGGTCAGCTTCTGTGAGTTCTTCTTGATTTCCATGCTCGATAGCTTCTCTGCATCTTGCGGAAGCAGCTCTAAGCTCTGCGATTTGGTCTTCTGTCATATTTTGGGTTGCCAGATATGCTGCAAGACCTTCAAGCGGTTCTCTCACTATCATCATATTGTCAAAATCATTTGGTGATATGTCTGAAACATATGCCCCACGTCTCGCTTCGATAGTCACGAGACCATCCTTTTCGAGCTGTCTGATAGCTTCACGAACTGGAGTTCTGCTCACTCCCATACTTTCCGCAAGCTCAATTTCCATCATTCTTGTGCCAGGCTTGATGTTTCCTGTCATAATAAGCATTCTGAGCTGATCATAAACCAATTCCCTAAGCGGCTTATGCTGCTGAACATTAATACTAATCACTTTCGCACTCTCCTATTCATACTCTATTTTAAAGCTAATCGAAAACCTTAAACATCCCATGAGGGGCGCATGCACATATTTGCAAGCAGCTGTCTAATAAAACTGCATCGAAAGCTTCGGATCAACGCCGAGGCTCTTCATCAAAGGACATCTGCTCAATGCCAAGACTCTGCATCAGAAGCATCAGTTCAGCACTGAGAATCTGCCTCAGAAGCATCATTCCATCATTTAGAATCTGCCTCAGAAGCATCGTCTCGGCATTGGTGCACTTCACCAAAGGCATCAATTCGCTTTAATAATTTCATATCTTTATTAGCATCTATTTAGTTTCTGAATGCCCAAGACAAGACATTCTTATTTATCATTATAATCGAATTGTACTGTGTATACAAGATGCGAAATAATACAATATCAAAAAAAAGTGACCCCACACAGTCTTTATCAACCATGCGACATCACTTTTGGTTATTTTAGTCCTCTTCAATCAAACTATGTTCTGTCAGTCTTACTTTTCCTGATTCAATATCTGAAATAACCTTGCTTAAATATCTTATATTGTTTTCAGAATAAAAAGAATCTGCTGAAACTTCGAAAGGTATACGTTTTTCTCTGCTGACCTTTTTGGCAAAGATTGTAAATGCAGTAGTCATTGACATTCCCATTTCCTGGCAAGTTTGCTCCATTGATTTTTTTAAATCGGAGTCCATACGAAAATTAACCATAGACTGTGCCATACTATTCACTCCCTTCTTGTACCTTTTGGTATATATACTGGAACACAGCGTAAAGCATTTTTCAACATTTTGCTTTACAATTGTGTCGCAATTAATTTCTTATTTAGTTTTAGTGCTAGCGACATATCAAATCGATCTGCTTATTTTATACCTTAAAAAGCTCACCCCTACAATGTCTCTGTCAATATGACAGAATATCCTTCTTCCTTGAGCTTACGAAGGTTTTTTTCTGCTGCGATGGCACTTTTCCTGTCTGTATAGAGTGAAAATACTGTCGGTCCGCTTCCGCTCATCATGACCGCAAAGCTGGCGCGGCCTGACATCTGCTCCTTGAGTGTTTCGCTCTGAGGCACAATATCAAATGTAACTGGTTCAAGTACATTGTACATAGATTCTTTGATAAGGCCAAATGAACCTGTATCCAATCCTTTTATGAGCTTTGCGTTGTTTGGATGACGGTTAATCTGAGTTGAATCGAGCATTGTATAGATCGTCTTTGTAGATACCGACACTGGAGGCTTGGCTAGTATAACGTCAAATTTTACGCTGCGAAGTGGAGTGAGTACTTCCCCGATTCCTTCAGCAAGTGCACATGTCGTACCTCCGCCAATTCCAAGCTCTTTACCATATACGGCTGCGACTGCCATAATACAAAATGGTACATCTGCACCGACGCGAACTGCCAGCTCGCAAAGTCTTGTAAGGGAAAAATCAAGCCCCAGCATCTTGTTTAGTGCCATGATCACTCCTGCTGCGTCTGCACTTCCTCCCGCAAGGCCCGCCGCCATAGGAATATTTTTGACAATATTTATCTCAATATCCACATCAGACTTATCACATGTCTCGATGTCTGTATCTGCCTTATTATCCGCCTCGATGCATATATCTGCCTTATCGCCTGTCTCGAGGTCTGTGTACACAGCTGCATTTCCTCGTGTCGAAATTCCAGCGCCTTCATCTGCATTTGCGGCTTCAGTTCTTCTAGTCTCTGCTCTAGTCTCTGCATCGAAGCTCCTAAATCTTTGAAACTCTTCGAGCATGATTTCGGCAGCTTTATATGCTGTATTTCGCCCGTCACATGGTATCTCCTCTATATCGCCATTCCAATCTTTCCCAGCCTGAAAATGTAAGTTGATTTCTCCATAAGATGCTTCATAAGATGCTTCGATGCATGTATTATCATCATTATCATATGCTCCACCCGTCTTTGATTTAAGGATTACGCTCACTTCATCATATAGATTGATTGCTTGCATCACCATTGCAACTTCATGATATCCGTCTTCCCTGCGTCCAGTCACGTCAAGCGAAAGATTTATCTTTGCATAAGCTTTTAGATTGATTCTCTTTTCCATTGGCTGCCTCACTCCCCCGTCAATTTGCCGCCTTGCTGCTGTTTCAAAAAGCCCCGGAGCAGCGCCCCGAGGCTTTCGTCTCTGTCAAAATCTTTTGCGATATCGCATCAGAGGTCTTTATTTTTCAACGATCATAGCAGTTCCCATGCCGCCGCCGATGCAAAGTGTAGCAAGACCATACTTTGAGCCTCTTCTTTCCATTTCGTAAAGGAGTGATGTCAGGATTCTGGCACCTGATGCACCGATAGGATGTCCGAGTGCTATTGCTCCGCCATTTACATTTAGCTTTTCTGGATCAAAACCAAGATCCTTGCCTACTGCGAGTGACTGTGCTGCAAATGCTTCATTTGCTTCGATGAGGTCGATATCTGCGAGGTCAAGGCCTGCCTTTTCAAGTGCCTTTCTAGTAGCGGGGACAGGTCCTATACCCATGATTGAAGGCTCTACTCCTGCTGAAGCATATGACTTTATCTTGCACATAGGCTTGATGCCAAGCTCTTCTGCCTTTTCTGCAGACATAACTATAAGAGCGGAAGCTCCATCATTTATACCTGAAGCGTTCAATGCTGTAACTTTTCCATCAGCCTTGAAAGCAGGCTTTGCACCATCAAATGCTTCTCTTCCGATTCCAAAAATAGGATGCTCGTCTGTGTCTACTGTAACCTTGCTTCCATCCCACTGTGGAACTTCAACAGGAACGATCTCGTCCTTAAATTTTCCTGCCTTGATAGCAGCCTCAGCCTTCTGCTGTGACTGATATGAAAAATCATCCATAGCTTCTCTTGATATATCCCACTGCTCTGCAACATTTTCTGCTGTGATACCCATATGAAGTCCGCTGAATGTATCTGTCAGGCCATCCTTGAGCATCGCATCTTCCATAACTGTATTTCCCATACGTGCGCCCCATCTTGTCTTTGGAACGAGATATGGCGCCATAGACATAGATTCTGTGCCGCCTGCAAGGACGATATCTGCATCCCCTGCCTTGATCATCTGTGCTGCGAGGCTGACAGATCTCAGACCTGAGCCGCACATTTTGTTTATCGTAAAGGCAGGTACTTCCTTTGGAATCCCTGCTCCCATAGCTGCAAGTCTGGCAACACTCTGCCCCTGACCTGCCTGGAGTACGCATCCGAAGACAACTTCATCAATCTGCTCTGGCTCGATTCCTGCACGCTTGACAGCTTCCTTCATAGCTGCAGCACCAAGATCTACAGCACCTACACCATTTAGTGACTTTCCAAAACGGCCAATCGGTGTTCTTACTGCACTTACTATAACAACTTCCTTCATGTCTGTACCTCCTTCGTCAACGGGGGATTTACCTTTATACTGGCAGGAAAATGTCACATATCAATTGCAAAAGCTGCAAGCTGAAATCTGCAATCTGCAATTGCGAGCCGAAATCTGCAATCTGCAATCTGCAAGCGCGAGCTGAAATCTACAAGCCGCATGCTGCGATTACAGCCTCTGCGCTCGTCCCATAACCCTTTATTCTCGAGTGCATCTTGCCTCTAGATTCGTGCTTATGCATGCTGCTCTCTGACATTATTTCCAACCACTTATAGTTTAACATCTATTAAAAATAAATCAATAATATTGTATCATTGCATACAAATTATTTTTCTGCTTATAGTTTGTGTGTTTAAAGATTTGGGATTTTTTCACTGCCTGAATTTTTCTAGTATAGACCCGGCCCTGCGTGAATTCCTTAAAAATAGCACCTAAGGCTGCCCTTTCGAGGTCACCTTAGGTGCTCTAATTTTGATTTGAACCTACACGGCAAGTTTACAATAAACTCATTCGCTGCCAGACTCGATAAAATTTGGTCGCTAAATGTGGCAAATTAATTACTAAACTCGCCAAATTTCTTGTAGTGAGCATAATATTGGATAGCCTTAGCATCAAGTGAATTTACCACCCCATCGCCATTCACATCACTGTTCAGCCAATCTAAGCCAGTTGTTTTGCTGTTGAATGTGCTTCTGGTCATGTACATGACTGTCTGAGTGTCTGCTATATTTGTCGCTCCGTCGTGATTTGCATCTCCTGTCGCCGAATCGATGATTGTGTAAGTACCTGTTTTTTCTTCTGCTTCAGGTGAAGTCGGGACATTCTTTTCTTGATAAAGAGCTACGAAAACATACTCGTCATTTCTTTCTGCATATGCAGGAACATATGTCAGAGCTGTATCGCCGACAAAATATGCATTGCCCTCAGAAGGCTTTGCCGCAGCAGTATATTTGAGCATCACATAATCTGCTGCGAATTTGCTTGTGCTGATTCTGCTTTGCAAAATATCGATACTTGCTGCGCTTGCTGGCTTTATAGCAACTCTCCCGCGAACGTCTTCCTTTGCAGATGCAGCAGCTTTAGTCACAGTGAAAGCAGCCGTTCCTGCTTTTTTTGCAATAAAACTGAAGGTTGCAAGAATGATTTGTTTGCCTTTTTCTGCGTTGATCTCGCTGCCGGAAGCAGTCTTAAATGACGCAGTGCAGACAGCATTATTTTCATCACAGGTTGCCCGTGCATCGTTACCTAGAAGTGACTCATTTGAAGATACTGACAAGAAATCCAATTTATCTTTATCGTAACTGAATTTCAACTCACCACTTGCAAGAATGTCTGCATCAGTTGGAGTAAAAGCGGCCGTAACATTAACTGTTTCACCGACTGCATATCCTTCTCTATCACCGGAAACAGATGCGGCATAGGATGTGAGAAGTGTGATTCTGAAGTTCTTTTCATTACCTCTAAAGTCAAAAAGATCTCCACCATATGCCGGAATGGACACTGCCTTATCATCCACTATAATAGCGACTGGAGCGACTGGGTTTTTTTCGTCTATGCCTAAAATGACACGTCCTTGGATTTTGCCATTTATATTTACCTCACCTGTTGGAACAAAAATAACATCAAAATTGCCTACATAAGAACCTTTCGGCCTGGCGATTGCATTTTTTGTACACGAACTGAAGTCACATGAGTAAATATAAATTTTATTGCTTGTATTTCGTTTCGAATATGCTATACATGCCTGAGTCGCTGCATCAAAACATACATTATCAAATCTTGTTTCATACGGAGCTTGCACCACGTTTCCATCTTCTGCCATATTTTTGCATCCTGTCACAGTTACATTATATAACTCAAATGACTTTGTCTTTTCTACATCAAAGATTACTGTATCCTTTTGAGCATCACTTCTTACATCTGCAGTCAGGACAAGATGCATATTTTGTACTACAAATTTGGTATTATATTTCACGCCATCTGCATTAAGTACATCATCGCTTATATTGTATCTGAAAAGCGCAGTGCCGCGGGAAAAGTGGTCGGATGACTCATAAACTGTTCCACCCTCCGCATCGATTATAAATTCCGATGCTCCTTTTGCTGAGCCATTTTCATCACCGTTTCTTATTTCTGCAATCCCTGCTCCGTCTGGTATATATACTTTGACATAATCGGTTCCTGTGGCTGCTCCGATACATAAGCTTGACAGAATTCCGCCTTTTTCGAATGATTCTGCGTCGATTCTGTACGTGCCGTCAGGAAGACTTGAAAGAGATATAATATCACCTGTACCTTCAGGATTCGAATAAGATGCATTTTTCTCACTAACCCAGTAGATTGTAGTTACATTATTTTCCTCATCCTCTGCACTTGCACTCATACTATATCCTGTCAACATAGAAATAGTCATACATAGCACCAGCAGGACAGATAAAAATTTTCTGCATTTTGTCATCATTTCATCATCCTTTTTTATCTTTTTCTACTTAGCGATATTCTGCTGAAAGCGCATAAGGATAGTCGCCACCTGAGCGCGAGTAGCATTGCCCTTAGGTGCGAGTGTTTTGCTGTCTATACCAGTGATCAGACCTGAGCCAACTGCCCAGCGCATATCGTCAAGTGCCCAGCTTCCTACCTTCGAGGCATCCGTATAAGCTGAAATATCAGCCGTTTTGCTGACATCGTATCCCTTATACTCAGCATAACGCATCAAGATGGCAGCCATTTGCTCTCTCGTTATATCCTTATTAGGACCAAACGTTCCATCATCAAAGCCCTTTACAATCTCATGCGATGAAGCCCAACTGACAGCGTCCGTATACCATGTCCCTGACTTGACATCGCTGAAGCTTCTGCCTTCAGTGACAGCAGGGGTCTTTTCCATTCTATAAAGAACTGTCACAAGCATCGCACGCGTCATAGTAGAATTTGGTGCAAAAAGTGTATCGCTGACACCATTAAAGAGTCCGTTATTGTAGACATATGTAATGGCGTCTATCGCCCAATGACCTGAAACATCCGTAAATGGAAGTCCCTTAGGAGCAAGAACCAGGAATGTACCCATCCCTGATGCTGTCACCTCTGAGACAAGTATTTCGTTTTCTGACTTGACATTGCCGGTGTGCTTTTCTGACTTGCCATCTGCGTCGACCCGATATACATCATTTGTGTCTCCTGCCTTCAGGCCTGACGGTGCTCGCAGATCAAGCGTTATTTTTCCCTTAAATTCTTTAATCTGCTTACTTCCCGCAAACATCTGTACTTCGAAAATGTTTGCATTTGCTGCATCCGCTGCACTTATACCTGAACTCTTGACAGCTTCTGAAGCTTCTTTCGCTGTCTTCGCAGTGATTACAATATGCAGGTCATCACTTCCGATCTGCGTGCTGACACTCTTTATGAAATCTTTATCAAGCGTCAATATACTGCCGTCCGCTGTTTCGATTCTCAGAGTGAGCTTTGAATCTGCAATATCCTTTGCAGCAGCCGCTGGAATCGTGATCTGAGTATCATCAGCATTCTTACCACTTTTATCCGTCTTTATGATAAGCTTTGTGGCTTCTGATTTTTTCGCTTCATTTATACTTTTCTTGACTGCGTCCGCAGTGACATCAACATTAGCACTATCATCAGTCACTGTAGTACTCGAGTCAATTATAACAGCATCTCTTTTTTCGACAGGCTCATTATCGGTATCTGTTTTAGAATCAGTGCCGCCGCCTCCTGTGCCGCCAGTGTCACCGCCGCCTGTATCGCCACCGCCTGTGTCTCCACCGCCAGTGTCACCGCCGCCTGTATCGCCACCGCCTGTGTCTCCACCGCCTGTGTCTCCGCCGCCTGTGTCTCCGCCGCCAGTGTCTCCGCCGCCTGTGTCATCTTTGTCTTGACTATCTTCATTTGTCAGCTGCCATTTAAGCACAGGATAGCCACCATTTATTTTTCCATCTGTATCCACATCATAAGCGGATCCAAGCGTTGTTACAAAGGAAGCATCCTTCATAGAATCTGCTGTCATAGAATTTGATGCCAGATCATCTGTTTTTCTGTTAAAATAACCTCCGTCAGTCGAGGTTCCCTCTAGCCACCAGCAGTTGACAACAAAATGGTTAAAGTCTCCATTGTACGACCCGATAGCCTCTGCCCAGTTGTCACCCGAGGTTGAATCAATCATACCAGCATTATAACAGCTAAGAAGGGTATTTTCGTTTGTTCCTGCAATTCCGCCAGATGGCCAGCCGCCAGTAACATTGCCCATGTTGTAGCAATTTTGACAAATTCCGCCATTCCAGAATGCGCCGACTACGCCGGCAGTTCCTTTCGCGTCGGTACCTATAATACGAGCATAGTTTACGCAATTTTCGATGACCGCATAACCGTCAGTCACTTTTTCCAGATTTTCATTGTTGTATGCTGTTTTTCCAGTCTTTCCCACAATTCCGCCAATGCTGCGGTTCGCATAAATATATCCCGTTACGCCTACATTTCGAACCGTCGGATTTGTCGGACGGATTTCTTCAGGGTCATTGTCGTGGACTCCGAGACGACCTATGAGACCGACACTCTGACCGTCACCGAAATTGCCATTAGAGCAATGACGATCACAATAAATATTGTATACATAATGACCATCGCCATCAAACGTTCCGCAGAATGACGAGCTAAGCTTTGTGCTGCTTTCTTCATCCTTCATAAGATACTGCCCGCCGATAGGCATAAAGTTTGGACCAGACCAAGTGTCGGAACTTTCATCATATATTCCGCCCATATCAAGATTTGAAGTGAGTTTTATCGTCTTTCCGTTAAAATCCTCCACTCCGTAGTGATAAGTGTCTGTAGACATGTTGAGGCCACTGCCTCCGGATCCATCAGTTGTATTTTCATTCACCCATCCGTTGGCTTTATCATTCCACCATGAGGCATCATGATATTCTGTTTCAGATGTATAAACTTTACAGTCTTCATTCACAAGGCCATTGACAAGTGCCGCTGCACCCATCAGCTCTGCAGCAGTTGAGATTTCATATGTCGTATCATCCTCATGGCCTATATACCAGCTAACATCAACTTTTGTCCCATCCCACTTTTTATCACCAGAAAGACTTCCTGAGTATACGTTGGAATTGCTGCCGCCAGATGCTTCTTCAGAACTTTTTTTAACTATAGAAATCTGTATGATACTGTCCGTTGTCACAGTAAACGAATATGTACCGTCTGTAGATGGCAGCAAATCTGTTTCATTATTAAGGATTACACTGCCAACCTTGTATTTTCCTGTATTATATCCCTCTATTGAGAATACTACGGAAGAGCCATCCAAGTAACGCAGCTTTGTGTCGATTTTTTTATTGTTGATATTGACATAAGAAACGCCACTATCATCATTTACAAGGGAAAATTCCACATCATATACATCACCGGCCTGCCAGTCTAAAATAGGATAGCCGTTATTTACATTGCTGCTGTCCTCAAAGAATGCTTCTCCGAGTGTGGGAGCAAGTGCTTTGAGTTGCTCTGATGTCTGAGATATACCAATATAAGTATATCCGTCAGGAGCAGCCTTCACCGTATCAAGATAATAATTGTTTTCCTGAGATGTTACCTTAGCAGCTATAGGAAAAACACCTCCGAGAACCGACATGTCATGATTCCCCTTGCTGGTAGATGTGAGTGTGCCTACATTATAACAATTTGCGATATAGTCCGCTGTGTATGAGATTCCAACTGCCAGATAACCAGTATCGGAATTGTTTCGCGTAGATGTAATGCTTCCTGTATTGTAGCAATTTGTGACGGTCGATCCTCCAATGCCTGATGCAATGCCGCTGACAGAGGACACTTCGCCGTCATTATAGCAGCGATCAATTGTACACAAATAGGAAATGCCATATGCTGATGAGAAGCTATACAGCACACCGTGATTTGCACATCTGCGTATTTCGGTCGCATGCATGGCTATACCGCCAACATATCCGGTCTTATTTGCACGAATTTCACCATAATTTACGCAATCGGCAATGATAAGAGTTGTTTCCTTATGGTATACCTTTTCTGGTGATGTCAGTTTATATTCGCTTATGGTATTTCCCGCTATCCCACCTGCATTACCTGCATATGTCTTTATGCTTACTTTATTTGTGCAGCCAGAAATATTTACTTCCCCATCTGCCCATGCGGCAATACCTCCGGCATATGCATAACATTCTATGCTTCCGTTCACAGTCACATTCTTTATATTTGCATCAAGTACATATCCAAACAAACCGACAAAGCAGTTACTTACTTGTTGACTGGATGTATCCGAATTCTTATAATAAAGATTCTTTATTTCGTATCCTCCGCCGTCAAAATTTCCGCCAAATGGCGCAGCCGAAGAAGGATAAATGATAGTTGAAGAACCATGGGTTCCAGACTCATACTCATCAACGCAGCCTATAGGCTGCCAATTTTTCGTAGTTTCACCGCATACACTTGACAGATCGATGTCATTGGTCACCTTAAAATAAATGCCTTTAAAATCAAATTTCAATTCATTTACAAAGCGAGCCAATGTGACAAGATCATCTGCGGTCTTTATGAGATACGGAACATTCTCCGTACCTTTTCCTTCCCATGGATAAGAGCCTATCGCAATCTGCTCGCTGCCAAGCTCTGTAATAGTAATTGCTGCAGGATTCTCTTTTTCTGTAACGATGCCATTTATACATTTAACTGCTGTATTTCCTGATGCAACAGCAGCAAAATTCAATGTCGCTATCAGCAGCTTCCCTTCAGAATCAAATGTACCGGTATAATCATAGTAAGATAATATTATGCTGCCTGCAGTTTCCGTTGTGTCGCGAAAATTTGTGAGATTTCCAGCGGTGACACCAGTCAATCTCAATAATTCTGCAGAATAATTTAGTTCCACCTGAGCTGAGACTGGCGCTTCGGCACCTGCCGTGCCCTTCAAATATATGGGTATCGAAATATTGTCACCGATAATGAAAGTACCCTCTGTCGCACCCATTTCTAAGCCATAACCTTCCTGTGCAAAAGCAACGGAGGTCGTCTGCAGCAAGGACAGCAGCAGCATTACAGCCATAAGCAGTGACACAATCTTGTTCTTTTGTTTCATGAGAATTCTCCCTGAAAATATATAGTAAATATACTATTAAACAAAGAGGCGGTTTGGCACCGCCACCGCCCCTTTATATATGTCTCTGTAAGATTAGATTGAGAAACTATCTTACGAGAGAACAACATATGTAATTTTGCGAATTGTTTGCCAGTTTTTTCACAAAGTTCTTATACTTTATCTTTTTTATTAATTGAAAGTGCCAAACTTGTCATAGTGAACATAATACTGAATAGCCTGAGAATCAAGAGCATTTATTGCTCCGTCGCCATTTACGTCACTATTGAGCCAGTCGATACCGTTAGTGGCACTTGTAAATTTGCTGGCCACTATGTACATAACAACCTGAGCATCGATTATATCTACCTCAGTGTCCTTATTTACGTCTCCTGTCGCCGTGATAGTCTCATAAGTGCCGGTCTTTGTCTCTACCATAGGTGCAGCAGGTTCTTCCCCGTCCTTATAAAGTGCTACGAAAACGTATTTTTCTGCATCGTCACCCTGAGAATATGCAGGAACATAAGTCAGCATTGTATCGCCAACATAATAAGCATTGCCTGACTCAGGCAGAGCGTCTGCTTTATATTTGAGAAGCTTATAATCAGATCCAAATGTATCTATCTTAATATTATTAGCTATCAATGTGATACTTGTCGCACTCTTCGGCAGATTAACAGTGCTTCCTGTGAGCTTTTCTTTCGCGGAAGCGACTGCTTTTGTTACAGTGAAGTCAGCGGTACCCACAGCTTTTGCCTCAAATGTGAAGGTTGCCAGTGTGAGAGGAGTGTCTTCTGAAACGGCAACTTCACTGCCAGAATCAGTTTTAAATGACGCAACGCATACGCCTTCACTTACACTTGACTTTGCATTGTCGCCAAGAACAGTAGTGTTTGGTGCTGTATTAATGAATTCGAGCTTTTCTGTATCATATGTGAATTTCATTTCACCGCTTGCAAGACTTTCTGCAGAGTCAGGTGTAAGAGCTGCTGTAACTGTGACAGTTTCACCAGTTTTGTAACTTTCTTTATCAGCTGTAATTGAAGATGTATAAGTTGCTGGTGGAGGAGTCATCTTGATGTTCAGCCCACTTGTGACTGCATCAGAAAGTGTAGTTTCCTTTGTAGGGACGCTGACAGATTTTCCGTTTACCGTCATACTCTCAATGTCATAGCCATCCTGTGGAGTAACTTTTATCGCTGCCTTTGAAATTATGCTGCCTCCTATTTTAATGTCACCAGTCGGGTTAAGCATAACGTTCAAATCACCTTGCGTACTTATTGCTGTTCCTGTGCAGGAACTATAATCGATTGAATTTATCGTAAGAGTTGATTTTTTTGCTCCATTTGTAGTGCCCATATAGAAAGGAATATCCGTTGTATCGAATTTGACATTATTTAATGTAGCATCAGCTGCATAAATTATGTAATTTTTTAGTCTGGCGCATCCTGTCATATTTACATTTTCAAGATTCACGGTGCCAGTATAATATGACGATTGAGCGCTGCTGCCAGTATATATACCTCTCTGGTCAAAAGCTTTTATATTGAGCTTTTGATCAGGATTTATAGCCACATTCAAATTTTTAATTGTCAAAGATGAATCATCATAAATTTGGAACATTGATTCAGCTCCGGTATATATATTACCTTTTGAATCTGTTATATTGCCATTGCTATCCTTATATCCATCATATGTCTTCTGATTTAAAGTGGCATATCCGTTTTCAGTCTTGGCACCCTCGATAGTAAAATCTACTTTCTCTTTGTAGCCAACATCAAAGTAAGAAAATGTCGTTCCATCAGGAATGATGAATGTCACACCATCAAGACTTCCGTTGTAGCCACCTTCTTTAGCTTTAAAGTATAATTCTGCTGCTTGTGTTTTTGAATCATACGCTGACATATTAATGAGATATTTTTTTCCTTTTTCGAAAGTTACCTGAAAGAAATTAAATTGTGGGTTCGTTAACCAATAAACTACCTCACCATCACCCTTCGGATATATTGTAATTACATCATCCTCTTCAGCCAAACTTACTTCATCGGACGGATTTACTGCAGAAGTTGTAAAGCTTGATGCAGAAGAATCCCAATCAACATTAACTGTCGTTCCGTTCACATCTATACTATGATTTCCTGCAGTGAGATAGAGATAAAGACAATTATCTGCTGTCGGTGTCCAGTTTGCTGTCGTAGAAGTTGTGCTTGCTGTGTAATGATACTGATGCAAACCGCCTTTATAGTAAGGACTCTGCTCATTGTCTACGCGAACTGTATATTCACCATCTACTGGACTTATATTGCTGACATCAAGCTTATAGAGATATACAGGATCAGTTCCATTTGTCTTGTCTGCTTTGATAGCAACATCTGTTGTTTCTTCGCTCTTTGAAGAATTGATATTAAAGCCCGAATATCCATTGCTTGTAACCATAGTCTTTACAGATCCTCCGGTTACAATAAGATTGCCATTTGCACCAGAAGCGTTCTTTTTCTGAGCACCGGCTCCGATTACGGGTGCATTATAATCTGTAACTAATGTAACATTTCCGCCTTCGATTTTACAATTTTTAGCTACAGACATGCGGCTGCCGCCTATACCTGCGCCCTGTGCTTTATTTACCAGATTGATATTTCCGCCCTTGATAGTGATATCGCCTATACGATTCTGAAGTGCGGTATTTGTAGTTGTATCATTTCCTATAAGAGCACCTGTCTTGCTGCCCTTGATAAAAATATTTCCGCTATTGATAGTAACAGCACCGTTTGCCTCGCCTGTGTCTGCACCGATAGCAGCTCCCATGCTGTTTTTATACATATAAAGAGTTCCGGCACCTGAAATATCAAGTGATGAAGTAAGATCTGCTGTATTTTCAACATGAATCATAGCGCAGTTAAGAGATGTGTTGTCATTTTCCAATACGCTGGTGCCTTCGATGTTAAGAATATTTGAAGTTCCCTCTGCAAAATCTATAATGTTAGATGCAGCAGTTGCCGGCCCAGAAACTTTAAGGTCTGAAATTGTGAGATTTGCTGCCGTCGAATAGATAATACTTACACGATATGCTGTTCCGTTACCAACTATAGAAACTGGTTCATCAGTGCTTATATTAAAAGTAGCATCTCCGATTACATGATAAGATCCGCCGCTCGTAACATTTGTAGTATCACTTGCATCTGCTGCAGCTAAATATCCCATAATATCTGAAGGAGTTGAACTGCTGTTGGTGCAGTTATCAGGATGTACTGCCGCATATCCAACAATTCCGCCACAATAACTAAGTGAAGTTACGCTGCCGCTATTTGTGCATCCGGAGATTGAAGACTCAGCTTTGCCGACAATTCCGCCTGCATAAGTACTTGCGCCAGTACCGGAAACTGCAGCACTGTTGTAGCAGTTAGTTATCGTGCCATCGTTCCAGCAAGAACCAACTACACCGCCAACGCCCTGTCCGAGGCCGGCTGAAGTTACTGAGCATCCTATATTAGAACAGTCCGTTACAGTTCCGTAATTTTTACCAACAACAGCGCCTGTATTCTTACCACCTTCAACTGAACCGCTTGAGACAACAACTTTTTTTACAGTGCCGGAAACACTTCCGAAAAGTCCGATATTGTCCTGTGAAGCAGCGCTAATATTCAAATTGGATATTATTTTATTATTTCCATCAAAGCTGCCTGCAAAATCATATGCTGATGAGCCGCCTCCGATAGGTGTCCATGCAGCACCGCTCAAATCAATATTGCAATCAAGTTTAAAATACTTGCCGCTATAGGTATTTCCGCTGTTAACCTGACTAGCAAGATATGCTAACTGGTTAGAAGTAGCGATAATATATGGGTCATTTTCTGTACCCACGCCGGAATTATATCCAGCTGCATTGTTTTCTGCTAAAACTGCTTCCGCAGCGTTTGCACTGATACCAAGACCTGCAAACATAGAAACAGCCATGCAAAGTACTAGCAGAATAGATAATGTTTTCTTCATTTTCTTCATTAGTTTTTGTCCTTTGTCATTTTTCTTACATTAATAGATGATCGAGTCATTTATCGTGTTTAAACGATTGATTCATTTATCATGCCACTATCGGACATGATGCAGTAAAATAATTCATCCCTCCTTTTGTGATATTTAGACACGTGAAATAATTCTATATCAAGGGTAGGTCCCAACGATATCATTTGTTATATAGTTGTGTAGTTGGGTCATTTTTGTTTATATTATTTATATGTTTATATATTTATGCCATTTGTGTTTATATTATTTGTAAATTTTATGGTCTTGTCAATTGTACAAATGTATCCTTTAAAGTTGGCGTATTTTTCAGGATAAATGCTATTTTATTGTCTCAATTTACTGCCGTAGTTATGATAATCCTTTTTATTTATTTTTTCAAGAGATATGTTAAATATATGTCAAATTATTTTTGTCTTTAAAATTTTTTTACTCGACTGCTTTTTCACACAGTGCATCTGTACTAAGTTCTTGTATTTTTTCCATCATCTAGCTTCTTAAATGAAAAAAGGGCGGCATTTCGATAAACTTAAAAGCACCAATCCGTCATATCAACGGATTGATGCTTCATCAGTTTTGTTCATGCGTTTTCTGGTCACCAGTATGACGCCAGCAGCGGCAGCAAGGAGACCTCCTATTATATAGAATGGTGTGGTGCCTATACCGCCTGTTTCTGGCAGCTTTATATCTGAATAGATATCAACCTGGATGACTGGATGGTCATATTCTCTGGTATAAGAAGTGTCGTCGACGCTATAGGTGACATACGCTCTTGTGTTGGAATGGAAGCCAGGCTCTTCCGAGCTTGTGGTATTTGTGCCATAGTCTGTTTCTTTATCACCAATGACATCTTTGTAATTGCTGCCATTTGACTTATATACATTATATGCGGTCTGCGTGGTCTTGACATTGAATGACAGCGTATATACGTAAGCCGGGTCGAAGCAGTAGTTCTCGTCAAAGATTGCTTTTACTGTTCCGGTAGAGCTTGAAGGCATATCGGATGTGTCGCCATCTGTATATGTGACACCTGTCAGGATTCCGGATGCAGCAGATGTAACGGCACCATTTTCATACAGGACAGTTTCATTTCCAGAATTATCCTTCATCGTCACCTTTACGTCTGGCTGCGTGCCATAATAACGCACATACTTGCTCAGCATATCTGTGATGGTGACATCATGTGGGAAGAGAACATTTTTTAAATCCGTCTTCAATGTCGAGAAGCTATTAGTAACTGCATAGTAATTGCCGCCGCCATTTTTAGCCATATATTGGAGAACCTCTGGACTGCTGATTACGCCATCGTTTCCAGAACCGTACACTACCTGTGTGACATCTTCTGAGACACCAACAGTGTGAACTGTAACAGTAGGATTGGCTGCCACGAAGTCATCGAAAGCCTGCATTGTTGCTTCTTTTGTGTCAGCATATTCCGTACCGAAGCCATGACCATATCTCTTTCCAACGTTGCTGGCAGTAAGATCGGTATCTTTCATATTTGACGATCCATTATAGGCAGATTTTTTTCCTACATCATTTTGGTCGATGATAAAGTAAGTAGGCGCACCGTCTGACAGGAACAGCATAATCTTGCGGTGTCCGTCACCAGCAACAGCTTCACTTTTAAACTGCGTCGCTGCCAGCTTCAGACCTGCTTCATAGTTTGTTCCTTGGTACTGCTGTGCAGTAGTATCTATTTCCGTAGTGCCAATAGCTTCTGCAGTTTTCCAGTCCATCAGCACTCTGCTGTCCTTGTCCGCAGACCAGCTGCTCTTAGATATATTATTTCCTCCATTTCCCCCGAGGGAACCATAGTTGGTAGTACTACCGCTGCTGCTGTAGTCTCCGTTGTACGTAGCATCACCAGCAAACTGGATAACTGAAACTTTATTATCATCATTTAATCCGAGGAAGTAGGAAACAAAACCCTCCTCGGTGTCGGTGCCATTCACGAAATCGCTCAATGCAGCATCACGTCGCTGTCCATCGATGTCGCTATAAGTCATCATACTGCCCGAACCATCTACGACAAGCAGCAGGTCAATCGGTTCGCTCTTGCCAGTCATATCAAGATAAAGACGATAAAAGTCCTGTCCTGCCAGACTAGTGTCTGGATTTTCTACTCCGTCATTTAGTGAGTCGATCGTCTTGTTGTGCTCAAACTCAGGTGTGGTATCTTCGTGGGCTGGACCCTCTTCCTGGGTTGAGTCATCATCCTTGCTCTTGTTATAGACCTGCACTACAGGGTGCTTATATCCCGAATCATATGAATTTCCTTTCACAGTGTAAGACACCCACGCTGCATTGTTTGAGTGGAACCCAGGCTGATTCGAGCTTGTAGCGTTTGTGCCGTAGTCAGTATCCGCATCACCAGTTACGCTCTGATAGCTATTGTCATGATCTGCATACTCATTATATGCTGTCTGTGTGGTCTTTACATTAAATGACAGCGTATAAATATAGTTTGGATTCATGTGATAACTAGAATCAAATACTGCTCTCACCACGCCGGTAGATCCAGTTGGTTCAGTACTTGTATCATCTGGCAGGTAATATACGTTCTTTAGGATGCTCGTATCTAGGACCTTTCCATTTTCATAAAGTGTGGTCACATCTCCAGTCTCCCGATTTTTCATGGTTACCTTTACGTCTGGCTGATCCTCATAGTAGCTGACATATTTGCTCAGCTTGTCAGTGATGGAAACATTATAAGGGAACCAATTGTTCAGCAGCTTTAGTGTCAATTCACTCATATCGGATTCGATTGCATAGAATGTTCCATTGCCATTATTTGCCATATACTGAAGAACCTCTGGACTTTGTGAGCCGTCCAGATCGTCTGATGTGACATCTTCTGAAACACCGACAGTATAAACATCTACGTCAGGATTACTCTTGCGGAAGGCGTCGAAAGCATCCTTTGAAGGCTGCTTACAGTTGCTGACGTTGGTTTGGTTTGCATAGACACCTGTTCCCTGTCTGCTGCCATTATCATCAATATAAAAGGTAGGCACACCATCAGACAAGAAGATCATGACCTTTTTGTGACCACTGTCAGCAACCTTCTCAAATTGGGCGCTTGCCTGCAGCAGTCCTGCTTCGTAGTTTGTACCATTGTTGCTTTGATTTGAGCAGTTTACATACTGTACCGTGCTTGTCCAGTTGCAGCGCACATCACTGTCTTTGCTATAGCTGTAGCTCGGTGAAGTTGTAGTGATTCCTGTAGGACCATAGAATCTGACCACCGAGATCTGATTTTCACTGTTCATGCTTAGGAATTTCGAAACAAAGCCATCGCTATTGTAGCTGCTGCCTGTCGTGCCATTCATGAAATTGTTTATCGCTGCGACACGTGTCTGACCTGATTGTCCATTTACAGTCATGTCTGTCTTAGTCATGCTGCCAGACGCATCTACTACAACCACCAGGTCTATAGGCTCCGTCTTGCCGGTCATGTCGAGATAAAGGCGATAGAAGTCCTGTCCTGCAAGGCTTGTATCCGGATTTTCTGCTCCGTCATTTAGTGAATCGATCGTCTTGTTGTGTTCAAAATTATATGTGGCATTATAGTCGTCTGGTTCAACGATTTCGCTTGCATCCTGCACTGCTTTAATCGTAAATTGCATCTCTGTAATATCAGATTTCTGATATAAAGTGTAGGCAGTGCCGCTACTCTGCCCACTTGCTGCACCATTGTAATTTTGCAAATAGCGTGTTGTATTATTTGCTGTACTGGAAATCTTATTATTACTGTAAGTAATATTCGTTCCGTTGCCTAAGCCCCAGCTGTACGTGTAAGAAGACGACCACCAACCCCAACCTGACTGAGTTGCATTCAATGTCAAATATGTGCCTGTGCTGGCATTTTGCAGCTTGCTGTTGGTATACTTCCACTGCATCGCCTCTGGTACGTCACTAGTAAGCGTATTGCCAGACACTGTTGCGCTTCCTTGTGCGAGACTGCTGTCGCTTGTAGAAACACTATTTGAGTTGTTATATACCAAGACATAGGTATTGCCGCTCGATAAGCTGCTTGCCTTTGTCCATGATGTGCTTGCGGATGTCGTCGCTGATTCTGTTGTTTTGTAGCCGTCAATCGCATAATCTACATAGTAGGTCGTGTTGGCGTAAAGCCCTGTAAATGTATAGGAGTAGCTATTGTCTGCACTTAGCACAGCAGTGGCAACTGTTGAATCATCATCGCTTTTTTTCAGCGTAATAGTGTAAGACTCCGCATGTTCCTCGCCATCTGCCCACTCTAGCTTTACAGTCGCCTGAGTCGCACCAGTAGCCGTAGAATCTGCACTAGTCACCATCGCATCGTAGAAACCGAAGTTGCCAATGACAGAAAAGCTGTCCTGCTGGTTTGTAATCGCTGTACCACCCGACTCATCATCAACTGCAGTAGCATCTAAGATTTCACTGCCATCTGAGGTAAAGTGAATAGTTCCTACTTGCATGTCATTTGTGGTCAATTCATCATAACGAACAGTTACATCAACTGTTCCATTTGGTTCCACACTCTTTCCATCACTAGTGAGCTGTATATCAAAATAACGGGCGAAGGAAAAATCCTTACCTTCTTCTAAGCTTCCTTTTTCCTGCAGTGCAGTCACTGTATCATCGTAATATTTCTGATATTCCTCGCTGTCCTGGGAAATCTCTGCAGCAGTCACTGTAGTATTTTCAGGCAGAACTCCTTCCTCATTCCACGTAAGAATGATTTCATAGTCCTCACCCTTGCAGCTAAGCGAATAAGCACCCTGCGCGCCCTCTTTTGCACCGTCCTCTTCGCTTGCATTATCTTTACTTGCGTTCTCTTTGCTTGCAGCATCTTTATTTGTATCCTCTTTACTTTCAGCCTCTTTGATCTCATCTGATTTATGACAATCGCAATCACAGTCGTCATCACAAATACGGCTTCCGGCATCATCATAGCATTCGCAATTTAAAGGCAAAATGCCATAGCCTAAGATATCCTTGTCTGTCAGATCATACTCACACTTAGAAACCTTATCTCCGACATTTCCCTCAATAGTACAGACAGTTGCATCACCGTCTGCAGTCTTTACTTCTGATACGATTCCCACGTGGTCAGAAAGGCTGTCACTGCCATTCTCAAAGAAAATAATATCACCAGATACTGGGGTATAATCCTTAGCTGCAGCATAAAGTCCTGCCTTTTGCAGATTCTGCATCCAATCAGCGCAGTCTGCCTCATAAGGAAAACGATCCTGAGGTACTCCCGCGTAATTTAGACAGAATGACACAAACATAGCATCCCAATCTGCATAAGGGGCGCCATACCATGCACCATAACGAGTATATCCACGGGTAGTATTGTCATCATCTACCTCATAGTTTACACTGCTTTCGCAATATCCCAGCTGTCTTTGAGCCACAGCTACTACATTTTCTGCCCAGCTGTCGCCAAGGTCAGCAGGAATAGTCTTCTCCCAATCCTCCTGCGTCTCGATGTCTGCGTCGGGATTGGAATGACAGCTCATGCTGTGAGTGTGCTCTTCTATCTCACATACAAACTGCTCTTCATAGCACTCGTCAATATGCTCGTGTGATTCCGATTCTTCCTGTCCACAAATAAGCACATTTTCATAGCATCCGGCACTATGAGTGTGCTCTTCTTTTCCACAATATATATCTGCACTCATCGTGACAGCCGGAAGGATCAGCTCATAGACCGTGCAAAATATTACTATGCATGCCATGGCAGTCACAAAGCGTCTCCTGTTCTTCGTGCGCAAATGTTCTTTCACATATTCATTCATCCTTTGAGACAAATTCTTTTGCATTGCGATCCTCCTTTCGCTATCATTTCATCGAATTTTAATTTCATCATCGTTCAATTTCCTGAGCCATTGTAATGGATGAATGTTAACTCATGTGATACAATTTTTCAAATTGTTTTCGTGTAATTCCACAAGCTAGACCAAACTATATGTAACTCTTTCCATTTTGTGTGTTAGCAATTTTTGTTGTAGTATAGTAAGTATGTTGATGATTCTCTTTTACATTTTTGTTTCTTTTTTGTTTACATTTTATTTACAGCATCAGAGATCTAATCCAAATGAATGATGACAAAGAATGAGTGAAATTACAGAATGCAAAAAGCAGAGCACTGCCAAGCTCGCTTGATCAGTGCTCTGCTTTTAACATAAACTATTCCAACTTATAGAAGCCGCGGCTTTCTACTTAAAATGGCGATCCATAAAGATTCATCGCCTCTGCGTCATCTTTATGCAGTGCAATATATTTTTTTATGAGTCGTATCGGCTTGTATGAGAGCTTTGAGCGGCGCAGCCCTTCTATGCCCATATCTTCCTCACGATTGACATATGTGTAATGCTGCTTCATGCGGATGCAAAATTCGTTGTTTAGCTTTTGATAGATTCCACAATAATCGACATCTGCCTTTTCTACATGCTCTACTATCGTATCCTTTCCAAGCCTTCCGCCAAATGCTATACCTTCCGCTCTGCCGTCTATCCTGAGAAGGATCCCCTCCAGACCAATTTTATCATATTCGCTCATGATTTCTTCCATCATACGCTCTTCATCACGCAGCAGCTTTTCCTCGATTCCGTCAAGTTCCTTCTTTTTATTGATACGCTTGACAAGTTCAAGAATTTCTTCTGCATTTTCACTTGAGACATCTTCCATAGCAAACCTTCCCTCATATTCTTTATCGAAACGATTCACGTGATTTTTCTTGCCGTGAAATCTCTTGCCTCGAAGTGCTGAGAGCTGCTCTATGCTATAAAGATAATCATAATTTGACGGATCCTCTATAAAGATATATCTGTCTGGACGTGCATCATTCATCACATTCTTGATTTCCTCGGGAATAAGCCGCATGACAAACGGCTTACCCGTCGCCTCAAACCGCCTGTCCATTTCTTCTAATATTTTGCGATAATGCGGCACTTCAAAAATTCCATTTTCCGGAAGAGCAGGAAACAAAAATGGTGCCTCTGGCTCTCCTTCAAAGTTGCTCAGCCCTGCAACACACAGATGATCTTGTATGATATCATAAGAATATGCATATTCCTTGCTCCACATGTAAAGCGAGGAATATGACATCCCAGATGTCTCATGAAAAATGTAACGACCGCCAGTGCCGCCGTTTGCGCAGCTGCTTGCGCGGCCATTTGCAGCGCCGTCAACATATCTGCTTATTTTTTCTCTGTCTTCGAGTGTTATGACATTTCTAAAAAAATTCGTTGTTATTTTCCTCCATCTCTTTTATTTTTAATCAACTGGCCCAATTCCCCCCACCTGCATCAACTGTCCTCTTCAGTCAATCGGTGCTTTGGTCTCAAGCTCACTGCCTATGCAGTCTCCATCAAGCCAGTCAAGCCTTTATTTTAATATTCCAATCCCCAATCGTATACACTTTCGAGCAGCTCCTCGTCTGTGATATCAATCTTAAGCGGCGTCACTGTGATATAACCATTTTGAAATTCTTCTGTATCAATGCCGTCTGGAAGATCTTCATATACCTTCGGTATGCCTGTATACCAAAAATATTTCATTCCCTTTGGATTCTCAAGTATATCAAAGCTTTCGTTGTATTCTCTAGGTCCTAATCTTGCAGCGCGGAGTCCTTTGATTTCCTCTGGTGCACATTTTGGGAAATTGACATTCACAACTGTGCCTTTATCGAGCTTAGGTACGACCTTTTCGCATATTTCGCATATTATCTTCTGAGTATTGTAAAGCATTTCATCAGTCGGCTGATGTGTTCCCACAGACACAGCGACAGCAGGAACTCCGCAAAATACTCCCTCTATAGCTGCCGAGACTGTTCCGGAGTAAAAAACGTCTGTTCCTACGTTTCCTCCGTGATTTATTCCTGAAAATACGACATCTATCTCCACATCATGCTCGTCCCTTAGGTGTTTTATGCCATACTTCACACAGTCAGCCGGTGTGCCTGAAATCGACTGTGCCCACACAGCACCTGGTACAGCTTCATCATTGACCATCACTATCTTGTTCATACTTATCCCATGACCACATGCACTGCGCTGGCTGTCTGGTGCCACCACATAAACCCTACTTCCCGGCACACGAGCCAAAGCCTCCACTAAGACATGAAGGCCCTTCGCAAAAATTCCGTCATCATTTGCCACCAATATATTCATTTATCTATGTTCCTTCCTTTATATTTTTTTATTTTTTCATATTTTTCATATTTCTTTTTCTTACCATCAACGATTTGCCGGCCATCCTGCAGTTGCCCTCAGCTCCAGCTCACACCAAGCCGGCCATCCTGCAGCTGCCCTCGGCTCCAGCTCGCACTAATCCGACCATCCTACAGCTGCCCTCGGCTACTCTTTGTCTTCCGGCAAATCGGCTGCACTCACGTTGCCATCCGCAAGTTTTACTGGCTTTTCCGCAAACTCAATTCCATCAACTGCCGCCGCAAATACTTTTCCAAGTGACTCGTGGATCACCAGATCTGCCTGGTTATCGAAATTTGTCTCCTGTTTGTTTATCAGCACAAGATGCTTTCCTCTAAAATAATTGATAAGCCCCGCTGCCGGATAAACTACAAGCGATGTTCCGCCTACTATCAACGTGTCAGCCTCTTCAATCGCACGGAGCGCACCCATCAGGCACTTGTCATCTAGTGCCTCTTCATAAAGAACTACATCTGGCTTGACGATTCCCCCGCAGTCTTCACACAATGGAGTCCATGTCCCCGGCTTCCAGTGACTCTTATCCAGAGTATAGTCAAGATCATACTCTCTGCCGCAATCCATGCAATGAGATCTTGCAATAGTCCCATGAAGCTCATAAACCTCGGTATTTCCAGCAGCCTGATGAAGCCCATCGATATTCTGCGTGACGATTGCTCTCAGTTTTCCTTGTCTCTCAAGCTCGGCAAGTGCATAATGAGTAGAATTTGGGTCAACTCCAGTGAAAATGAGATTTTGCATATAATATTCGAAAAAATCATCAGTTCTGCTCATAAAAAATGAGTGACTTACAATCTCTTCAGGCATCATATTGAAACGTGTCTTTGCATTCCAAAGTCCATTTTCTGAACGAAAATCAGGCACACCACTCTCTGTCGAAACGCCCGCACCTCCAAAGAAAACAATTTTCTTGCTCTCGTCAAGTATTTTTCTTAGTTTTATTATATTATCCTCAAAATCCTTCATAATAAACTTTTCCTTTCGTTATAGCTTTACAACGCAAACCGGTCATCATCTTCAGGCTTTGGCAAAAGTCCCATTTTTATAAATGCCTTCTTTGCAATGCCGGCAATCAGCTTGTGACCTGCTGGGTTTGGATGCACGCCGTCCATAAAGTACCTTCCATATCCGCTGCGCAGCTGATTTTTCATGGAGGTATCAAAGTCTATATATGGC